>CAYOVQ010000057.1:0-7462 GCA_964407485.1 uncultured Ruminococcus sp. | reverse complement strand
TTATAAACATTGCTTTATCGCGGTCAAATTCAACCGATACTTTCAAGAAGTCTTCCTTCTCGCCGCGATTTATAGCAAGCACGCGGTGATTGGCAATTTTAGAAAGTGGCTCGCGGAAATCAGCATACATTTCGTAAACATCAAGCTCTTCTCCTGCGGCTTTAACGGAAAGTATTCCGTGCGCCATACAAACAAAACGCATTCTTTTGCGTATGTCGGCGTCGTCGCTTATCATTTCGGCGATAATATCCTTAGCGCCGTCAAGCGCGTCTTCGGCGGTTTCTACACCGAGCTCTTCATTTATGAATTCAGCGGCTAAAACAATAGGTTCGGCACTGTCGGGCTCTTGGGCATATATTAAATCCGCAAGGGGAGAAAGACCCTTTTCTTTTGCTACTGATGCGCGGGTTTTACGCTTTTTCTTATAAGGGCGGTAAAGGTCATCAAGCTCGGTAAGCGTCTGTGCCGCATCAATGGCGGCGGACAGCTCTTCGGTGAGTGCGCCTTGCTCTTCGATTGCCGCCTTGATTTTTTCGGCGGTTTCTTCCATATTTCTTAAATAACCGAGGCGTTCTGAAAGTGCACGCAAGACCTGATCGTCAAGACTGCCTGTTACTTCCTTGCGGTAACGCGCAATAAAGGGCACGGTGTTACCTTCGTCAAGCAGTTTTACGGCGCTTTCGGTTTGCCATAATTTTAATCCTAATTCTTCGGTAAGTTTTTGTATAATGTCCATTTTTTATCTCCGTTTATAAACATTTTAGAGTATTGTACCATAAAAGGTTATTTTTAGCAAATAATATTATTGCTTTTTTGATATTAAAATTGTATAATGTTAATGTGTGTCTGTGCACAGGTATGTAAATATGGAGGATGTAAATGCTACAACTTAAAAACATTTCTTTTTCTGCCGAAAATGAAGACGGTGTAAAAGAAATTTTAAAAGATATTACAATGGATATTGGCGGCGGTTTCCTTGCTATAACAGGTCCAAACGGCGGCGGCAAGTCTACCTTGGCAAAAATTATCGCAGGTATAATAAAGCCAACATCTGGGCAGATATTACTTGACGGTGAGGATATAACCGACCTTTCAATCACCGAACGCGCAAATCGAGGCATCAGTTTTGCTTTTCAGCAACCTGTTAGATTTAAAGGTATAACCGTACACGACCTTATTCGTTTGGCATCGGGTAAAAATATAACAATGTCAGAGGCTTGTGATTATCTATCACAGGTTGGTCTTTGCGCACGCGATTATATAAACCGTGAGGTTAATGCGTCTCTGTCGGGCGGCGAACTTAAAAGAATAGAGATTGCCACCGTTTTAGCGCGTAGCACCAAGGTGTCGCTTTTTGACGAACCCGAGGCAGGCATCGACCTTTGGAGTTTTTCAAATCTTATAAACGTGTTTGAAAAAATGCACACAACTTTGGGTGGCACAATTATTATAATTTCACATCAGGAAAGAATTTTAAATATTGCTGATAATGTAGCGGTTTTGTCCGCGGGCGAACTTAAATCTTACGGCAAACGCGATGATATACTGCCCGAGTTGCTTGGTAAAACAAACGCTGTTTGTCCTGTGCTTACTAACAATATGAAGGGGGCGCAGTGATGAATAATATAGAAAAAGAACTGCTTAAAATAATTGCCGATATGGACGGCACTCCAAGCGGAGCCTTTAATATTCGTGCAAACGGCGCTTTGGCAGAAAGACATACTACTGAAAATATAGATATAAAAACAAAAACCGATAAGTCAGGTATAGATATTATTATCCGTCCGAACACAAAAGGCGAGACGGTGCATATACCAGTTATAATAAGTGATACAGGTATTAACGATTTGGTTTACAACGACTTTATAATCGGTGATAATGCCGACGTTACAATTATGGCAGGTTGCGGTATTCACAACTGCGGAGATGAAGAATCACGTCACGACGGTATACACACGTTTTTTGTTGGCAAAAATGCCCGCGTTAATTATATTGAGCGTCACTACGGCGACGGTGACGGTAAGGGTGGCAAAAATATGAACCCCACCACCGTTGTAAACGTAGCAGAGGGCGGTTATATTGAGATGGAAACCAGCCAGATTAAAGGCATAGATAACACAAGCCGTGTAACCCGCGCAACACTCGATAAAGATGCTACTCTTGTAATACACGAAAAGATTATGACTCACGGTACACAGCGCGCAGAGACTGATTTTTCGGTTGATATGAACGGTGAAAACTCAAGCGCAAACGTTGTATCACGCTCGGTAGCAACGGACAACTCGGTGCAGATATTCCGTTCTAATATTAACGGTAACAATAAGTGTACAGGTCACACCGAATGTGACGCTATTATTATGGATAACGCGCGTGTAAGCGCCATACCCGAAATTAGCGCAAATCACATTGATGCGTCACTTATTCACGAGGCGGCAATCGGTAAAATTGCGGGTGAGCAACTTATCAAACTTATGACGTTGGGTCTTACCGAACAACAAGCGGAAGAGGAAATCATAAACGGCTTCTTAAAATAAAATGTCATAAACGGCTTTTTAAAATAAAAAATATATTGATAATTACCGAATTAAATGGTATTATTAAACTGTTGAGATTTGTGTGAAAGGGGCATTTTATGAGCGCTGAAATTTTGGTCTCGGCTTCTATCGTTACCTATAATGATATTAATCGCGCACCCGATACCATAAAAAGCATTGTAGAAAATACAAAAAAATACCCCTTGAAGCTTTATGTTATTGATAATGCGTCTACCGACGGCACAGCCGACCTGATTGAAAAATCAGGACAAGCCTCAGTTATAAAAAACCATAAAAATTTAGGCTTTGGCGCGGCGCACAATGTTATGTTAAATGAGGAACTTGGCAAGTACCATTTTGTGATAAATCCCGATATAACAATTGATTCTGATGTTATTTCAGATATGGTAGATTTTTTCGAAGCTAATCCCGATATTGTTATGGCAATGCCCAAAATACTCAATACCGACGGTACTGAACAAAAGCTACCAAAAGAACGTCCCACTTTCAAAAGATTATTTTTTGGCAGGCTGTCAGATAAAATCCGTAGTGAATATGTCTGGGCGCAAAAAGAAATAACCGAACCTACCGAAATAAAGTTTTGCACAGGTTGTTTCTTTTGTATAAGAACCGATATTTTAAAAAAGCTGTGCGGTTTTGACGAGAGATACTTTATGTACCTTGAGGACGCAGATTTAGCGCTTAAAGCAAAATCAAAAGGCAAGGTTATGATTTTGCCGCAGTTTAGCGTGACGCATGCTTGGGAGCGCGAAAGTTCAAAGAGTTTAAAATATTTATTTATTCATATAATTTCTTGCTTTAAATTTTTGTTTAAGTGGAGGGGAAAGTATAAATGAAAATAATGATTACAGGTTGTCACGGTCAACTTGGTAACGAGTTGCAGTCGATTCTTGCAAGCGGTAAGAGCGAGATAGGCGCGGCACCGAAAACAGTGCAGGGTGCTCAAATTTTACCCGTAGATATTGACACACTTGATATTTCTGATATGGCGGCGGTAAGCAATTATGTATCGGCAAATCGCCCCGATGTTATAATCAACTGCGCGGCAATGACCAATGTTGACGGCTGTGAAAGTGATTATGAAACGGCATTTAAGGTAAATGCTTTGGGTGTTAAAAATCTGGCTGTATGCGCCGAAAACATAGGCGCAAAACTTATACACGTATCTACCGACTACGTCTTTGCAGGCAACGGCACAAAACCTTACTGTGAGTGGGATAAGGTAGACCCGCAAAGCGTTTATGGCGCTTCAAAGGCTTTGGGCGAAAAATATGCATTAAGCTTTTGCAAACGTTCGTTTGTTGTTCGTACATCATGGCTTTACGGTTATATAGGCAAAAACTTTGTTAAAACCGTGCGCCGAGTAATTAAGGCAAACGGTGGTATAGGTGTTGTGTGCGACCAACGCGGTAATCCAACCAACGCAAACGATTTGGCTCATCATTTGCTGAAACTTGCAGTGACCGAAGAATACGGTATATATCACTGTACAGGCGAGGGTGAATGCTCTTGGTACGACTTTGCGGTTAAAATTGCAGAGTATTCGGGACTTGGTGACACGGTTACACCCTGCACTACCGAGGAATACAATGCAAAATTCAATGTACCAACCAAGCGACCCGAGTATTCGTCACTTCGCAACTTGGCGCTCCGGTGTACAGTCGGCAATGAAATGCGCGATTGGGAAATCGCTTTAAAAGAATATATTTCAAAGGTGGAGGACTAATTATTATGAAAACCTATTTAGTAACAGGCGGCGCAGGCTTTATCGGTTCAAACTTTGTTATCTATATGCTTAACAAGTATGACGATGTAAAAATTATCAATGTGGACAAACTCACATATGCGGGCAACCTTGAAAATCTCAAGAGTGTTGAAAATAACCCACGTTACAGTTTTGTTCAGGCAGATATTTGTGACAGAGAGGCTATCTCTAAAATTTTTGCTGAAAACGATGTTGACTATGTTGTAAACTTTGCAGCAGAAAGCCACGTTGACCGCAGTATTACAAATCCCGAAATATTTGTTAAAACAAACGTTGAGGGTACCGTTAATATGCTTCAGTGCGCTAAGGTTGCTTGGACCGTTGGCGACGACCAATACAAAGAGGGTGTAAAGTACTTACAGGTTTCTACCGACGAGGTTTACGGCTCTTTGGGTGAGACAGGCTACTTTATGGAGACCACACCTCTTGACCCACACTCACCTTATTCATCATCAAAGGCATCAGCCGATTTCTTTGTAAAAGCATTTGGCGATACTTATAAATTCCCCATAAATATAACCCGTTGCTCAAACAACTACGGCCCGTTCCAGTTCCCAGAAAAACTTATTCCGCTTATTATGAACAATACCTTACAGCATAAAGATTTGCCCGTTTACGGTGACGGTATGCAGATTCGTGACTGGCTCTATGTTGAAGATCACTGCAAAGCCATTGATATGGTTATCCGCGGCGGCAGACTTGGCGAGGTTTATAACGTTGGCGGTCACAACGAGAAACCCAATATCTTTATTGTTAAGTCAATTATTGAATACATTAAAGAAAATGTTGACGAAACCGTTGGCGAACATATGATTAAGCACGTTACCGACCGTAAGGGTCACGACCGTCGTTATGGTATTGATCCTCAGAAGATCAAGGACGAGCTTGGTTGGTATCCCGAAACCTGTTTTGAGGTTGGTATCAAGAAAACTCTTAAGTGGTATCTTGATAACAAAGAGTGGTTTGACAACGTAACAAGCGGCGCTTATCAGAAGTACTATGAAACAATGTACAGTGGAAAAGAGGAACTTTAATGGGTAAGTTTAACTTTATTAAAACCTCTATTGACGGTGTAATTATTGTAGAGCCAACCGCTTACGGTGATAGCCGTGGCTATTTTATGGAAACATATCAGAAAGAAGATTTTAAAGCAGGCGGTATTGATATCGACTTTGTTCAAGATAATCAGTCAATGTCTACCAAAGGCGTGCTTCGCGGTCTTCATTTTCAGATAAACTATCCACAAACCAAACTTGTGCGCTGTGTTCGCGGCGAGGTGTTTGACGTTTGCGTTGACCTGCGCGAAGATTCAGAAACCTATGGCAAGTGGGAGGGCGTTATCCTTTCTGCCGAAAACAAGCGTCAGTTCTTGGTGCCAAAGGGTTTTGCGCACGGCTTTGTGGTGCTTTCTGATGAAGCAGAATTTTGCTATAAGGTTGACGACTACTATCATCCAAATGATGAGGGCGGTCTTATGTGGAATGACCCTGATATTGCTGTTGAGTGGCCAATTCCTGCAGATATGGAAATTAAACTTTCTGATAAAGATAAAATTCATCCGCCTTTCAGCGAGTACAATAAAAACAAATAATTAAATAATAACCTCTCTTTAAACGGTTAAACTAACCGTGAAGGGAGGTTTTGTTTTATGCAAAAAGGAACAACAATGTCATTTGTTAAAGGTATGGGCGCAGGTATGCTTGCAGGCGCCGCCGCAGTTGTGGTGGGCAAAATGGTAATGCAGGATAAGCACAACGTTTCAAAAGGCTCTGCCAAGGTGGTAAAAGCAGTGGGCGAGATTGTAGACGGAGTACAGACGATATTTAAATAAAAGAACCTCTGCTTATGCAGAGGTTCTTTTGTTTGAAAATACAAAGGGAAACACCGCAAACGAAACTATAAGTCCTGCAATGATATCTATTACAGAATGTTGTTTTAAAAATACTGTTGCTAAACATATTAAAACTGTTATTACCAAAAACACTATTCGCCATGCAGGTGTCTTAAAATGTTTTGAGTTCCACATCGCAAACAGCATACCCATACTAAACACCACATGTAATGACGGACAGACATTTGTGTTGGTATCTATCGCGTAAAGATTTTTCATAACGTCTACCAAAATATTATCTCGGGCAAATTCTGTAGGGCGCAGATTTTGCATATTAGGAAACAGGATATAAATTGTAAAGGTTATAACACTGGTAACACACAAAAAGGTATAAAACTTTTTGAACGCAGGTATATCAAAAAATAAGGTATAAAGCGAAACAAAGGCAAGCAATGCATACCATAAAACATAAGGTATTACAAAAAATTCACAAAAAGGGATAATGTTATCAAGAGGGCAGTATATATTATATATAGGAACAAGATATTTTTCGGTCAGAACAAAAAGCGCTAAATACACAGGCCAGAAAAGAATTAAAAACAAATGTCTAAATTTTGGGCTTGTTATATTTTTAAAATTAAAATCACGATAATAGTCAAACATTATCTCACCCCTTTACAAGATATGGTAATTTTAACATTTTTATTATTGGTATTCAATATATATAAATGAATAAAATATTATGAAAAAATTAAATTTTGACTGTACTGATTTTTGGACAACTAAAAAAATAAAATAAATTTGTAAAAAGTGCTTGACAAATGTCAAATAACTGATTATAATAAAAATACAGAAATCGAACAAATGTTCGGCGGAGGAAAAATTATGAATTTAAGCAGTACTTTATTTACAATATTTGAGATGGCGCTTGTTGCTTTTGCTATATGGGCAGTTTTTCACGAGGATAGATTTATCGCTTTTGAAGAAAGAATTGTGGCAAATATTCGCCGCCGCAAGTTAAAGATTTTGGACGGCAACAGTGTAAGCAAATCTTGCTATCCTGCAAACAACCGTTAATTACTTAAATTTGTTTATGTGTCATTTTAATGTGTGGAGAGTCGAACACAATACGGTTTCTCTCGACACCTTAATACTCTTTCTTTATGCAAAAAAGGGCAGAATTTTATTCTGCTCTTTTTTGTTAAATTTTTAGCATTTAGGGTATTGTTTTTTGTCGAAAAAAATGCTATACTACTTGTGTATGAATTTTTGAAAGGAGTTACATATAATGAACTACTCACATGAAGTACA
>CAYOVQ010000056.1:0-7477 GCA_964407485.1 uncultured Ruminococcus sp. | reverse complement strand
CAAGCGCAAAGAGCGCCTGAACCTTCTTCATAAGAGCGTTGGTTCGTTCGGTAGCACCGGACAAAAAAGAATCGTCGCCTGTGTACTCGGTATAGTTTTGCTGAATAAAATCGCGAACGTTTATTTCATCCTGCCAAACACCTGATTTAAATCCATTCCAATTTTCGTGTTGCATTTATATTCTCCTTAATTTTTTACTGATTAAAACGCAAAAAATGAGCAAATCAGCCCTCATAACTGACTTGCCCAGACGGTTTGCATAAAATCTTTTACATTTCCTTTGCGCAAAGCAGCATAAATCAGTCAGTTATGTAAAAGCCTCATATTACTTTAGTATTATAATACAATACAGTTCGCTTTGTCAATGCAAATCAGATAAAATTTATCTTGTTTTTAATCTAATATTCTACCATCGGTAGAGATGGTGACCACACGCCATGGGATAAACTTTCCGCTTGTCTGTAACGCGCGTTTTACGGCGTTTTCAATACCGCTGCAACAAGGCACCTCCATACGCGCTATTGTTACGCTTTTTATATCATTATTGGCAATGATTGCGGTCAGTTTTTCGGCATAGTCGCCCTCGTCAAGTTTTGGACAGCCGATAAGCGTGATATGATTTTTTATAAACTCGTTATGAAAATTGCCATATGCAAAGGCGGTACAGTCCGCCGCTACAAGTAGTTTTGCCCCGTCAAAATACGGCGCATTAACAGGTGCCAGTTTTATCTGGCAGGGCCACTGCGAAAGTTGGCTTGTAATTTGGGTAGAGGTTGCAATCGGCGCTGTTTCACGTTTAATAGCCTTTGACTGCGTACCTGGGCAACCGCAGGGCAATTTTACACCAAACTTTTGCATTTTTGCCTGTCTTACCGCTTCTTCGTTATAAGCGGGGGCTTCACGCTCTTCAAAAGATATAGCATCGGTAGGGCAAGCGGGCAGACAGTCACCCAAACCGTCACAGTAATCCTCACGGGTAAGGCGCGCCTTGCCGTTTACCATTTCGATAGCGCCCTCGTGACAGGCTGCCGCGCAAGCACCGCAACCGTTGCATTTTTCTTCATCTATTTTAATTATTTTTCTTATCATTGTTTTGCACCTCTCTTGATTTTGTATGACTATTATACTATAATAAACAAAACAAATATGTTGTTTTTACAACAAAAAGGGGTTTTTATGAAAAAATATATACCGATTTTAAAAAGAACGCAACTTTTTGCAGGCATTGGCGAAGAAGAAATTGACTCTATGCTTTCTTGCCTTAACGCAAAGGTTAAATATTATAAAAAGGGCGAATATGTGTTGC
The DNA here is from genome assembly GCA_964407485.1 of uncultured Ruminococcus sp. Taxonomy (GTDB): domain Bacteria; phylum Bacillota; class Clostridia; order Oscillospirales; family Acutalibacteraceae; genus UBA737. The sequence goes on along the minus strand of CAYOVQ010000056.1, from coordinate 6,171 downwards.
GTCAGGGCGAACGCCTCAATGCTCTTGCCATTCTTGCAGAGGGTAAACTGCACATTCAAAACGACGATTACTGGGGCAATCGCAGTATCCTAGGCAACATTGCCGTAGGTGAAATGTTTGGCGAAGCGTATATTGCACCGCAAAGCGACGCGCTGATTAACGACGTAGTAGCGATAGAGGATAGCGCGGTAATCTTTTTTGACGTTATTTGCATTATCACAACCTGCTCTAATGCCTGCCGTTTTCATTCTGCCACCGCAAAAAATCTTTTGTTTGCAATATCTGAAAAGAACAGACAACTTGTTCAAAAACTTTCGCATATGCATAAACGCACCACAAGAGAAAAGTTGATTTCTTACCTTTCGTCAGAAGCAAAGAAACATAACAGCAACCGCTTTTGTATACCCTTTAATCGCCAACAACTCGCCGATTTTTTATCGGTAGACCGCAGCGCTATGTCTAACGAGTTGTGTAAAATGCGTGATGAGGGACTGCTTATCTTTAACAAAAATAATTTTGAACTGCTATAAAAAAGGACCCGAAAAAGAAGTTTTTCTTTTTCGGGTCCTTTTATGTTTTTGAAACGGCTATTTTTGGTTTTTAAAAACACTTTTAATTGCGTTAAGATAACCGTATCCGTACACATTATCGGGTTGCAGATAACTTGTTTCGGTCCATTCGTTCCAACTGTTTACCGTTATCAGCGACAGGCCCATTCTGTCGGCGTGTTCTTTGGCGGCTATCAGCGCCTTTTCAAAATTTTGCGGTGTGTTGTTTTTTACAATACCCGAGCGAAATTCATTAAATCTGGGATTATTATCCCATCCGACCGACACGTGCGGAAAATAGGGGATATCATACATATCAGCAACCTTCTCCCACTCTTTTTTGACATCGGGTATAATGTCACAGTAGTCGCGGTCGATATTTGTAAAATGAACAAACTGGTAATGGGTAAGTGACATAAATCCCATTTTCCGAACAAGTTCGGGCGTAGTTTCAAGCACTTCGCCGTCAACACCTGTTATGTTTTCCCATTTTCCATTCCAGCGCACAAATTGAAAATGCACACCGTCAAGCCCTGATTTTTTTGCTTCATCATTTAACCACTGCATTGCCTTGCAGGTATTATCGACTCCGCCGAGCCCATTTACAAAATTATTAAGTTCATAAATACTTACAACGGGCTTGTTATCAATTTTATAATAATTTTCTTTGGTAAAATATTGTGAAATCCAACGGCGACCTATGGTATAAAACTGTTCTTTACTTACCGCGCCGCGCCATATCGTTTCATCGACGATGCCCGCATTGCGTTTATCCCAAGTATAGTTTGCGTCGTGATTTGCCCACATAATATAAAATTTCATTTTGTTGCAATTAGGGGCTTTTAAAAAACCGTCGTTTAAACAGTTTTCTAAAAAAGGTCGGTTGTCATACCAATACCAGTCGTAAATAAACACGTTAACACCGTGTTCGGTAGCCGTATCAATCTGACGCGCCATAACGTCGGGGTCGGCTTCGTTTTGGTAACACCACAGCGGCTCTCTGCCCCAGTTGTACCCGTTTGGCTTTGAAGTTTGGTTTTTAACGGTTTGCCATTCACCGATTCCCTCATTCCAAAAAATGCGTGCTCTTGGCTCGTCGCCCGTAAACGCAGGCCAGACATATGCCGCAATATCATATTTTTTCATAAAATCACCGCCTATGTGGGTATTATAGCACAACAAAAACGAACAGACAACCATAAAAATTTTTTATTGTCTAACATTTTAAAATAGAGTATAATGATTGATAAGGTGGTGAAAAAAGCAATGAACGTTATAATAGGTTGCCTTAATTCAAAATATATTCACGCATCGCTGTCGCCGTGGTGCCTACTTGCAGGTGTCAGAGAATTTTGCAAAACAGACGTAACGGCAAACGTGGTTGAAAGCACAATAAATGCCGACCTTGATACTTTTATACAAAGCATTAAAAAAGCAGACGTTTTTGCTTTTTCGTGCTACATCTGGAACGTGGAACAAACCCTTTACATCTGCCAAAAACTAAAAGAAAAATATGATTGCAAAATCTCTCTTGGCGGTCCCGAGGTAGCCTATCGCGCAAAAGAGGTTTTAAAAGCGTATCCTTATATAGATTTTGTACTGTCGGGCGAGGGAGAATTTAATTTTCCAAAACTTGTTGACAACATAAGTTTATCTCTGCCTTTTGACAGTGTCGACGGGCTCACCTACAGAGAAAACGGCAATGTTATATCCACGCCCGAAGCGCAATATAATGTGACACCGCCAACCCCCTACTGCAAGGAGTTTTTTAAAAATCTACACGGCAGAATCTCCTATATTGAAACCAGCCGCGGTTGTCCCTACCGTTGCGCTTTTTGCCTGTCGGGCAGATGCTCGGCTCTTCGTTATTTTAATATTGAAACGGTTAAACAAAACATATTATTACTTGCTAACAGCGGTACAAAAACGGTTAAATTTGTTGACCGCACATTTAATGCAAACTACCGCCGCGCAAACGAGATTTTAAACTTTGTTAAAGATAATTACGGCAATAAAATACCCAATGGAGTTTGTTTTCATTTTGAAATTGCGGGTGATATTTTAAACGAAAGTACGCTTGAAATTTTATCAAAAATGCCAATGGGCGCCGTTCAACTTGAAATAGGTATGCAATCTTTTAACGAAGACACGCTAAAACTTATCAATCGCAAAACCGATACAAAAAAACTGATTAAAAATATAAAAACGCTTTTAAAGTTTGGTAATATGCATATCCACATCGACCTTATTGCAGGGCTTACGGGCGAGAATTTAAACAGTTTTAAACGCAGTTTTAACATAGGCTATAATCTTCACGCGCATATGCTACAAATGGGATTTTTAAAACTGCTTTACGGCTCAGATATGCGTGAAAACTCCGACAAATACCCTTGCGAGTATAGCGACAACCCGCCTTATGAAGTTACATCTACCCCGTGGCTAAAAGCCGACGATATTTTACGGCTCAAAAACTGCGAAGACGCGCTTGAGCGCCTTTATAACAGTGGCAGATTTTTGCTGACACTTGAATTTTTGACACAAGAAATCGGCATAGAACCGTTTAATGTGTTCTTTGACTTTGGTAATGCGGTAAACGGTAATAAAATGAGCCTCTCGTCATATGTTCAAAAGTTTTTTGAATTTTACAAAGACAAATGCAACAGTGAGATTTTACGCGAAAAAATTATCTGTGATCTGTTATCCTGCGGCGCCGAAAAGCATATACCCGACTGTCTTAAAATAAAAGATCCACTTTACAAAAAAGTTAAAGCGGAACTGTCAGAAAAATTTGGCAACAACTTTAGTTTTGCTATTCTTTATAAAGCAAACAAAATTTTCGCGGTAACACCAAACGAACCTAAGGACCTTTTTGGCAGAAAAAAGGGATTGTATTTTGAACTGGATGTTTAAAATCACACCACAGGTGTGAAAGAGCGACTAAAAGTAATATAAGTAAGGGTAAAAACGACCAAAAGTATTGCCGCTGCTCTATTTGATAAATACATATTTATCGAATAGATTATACCATAAATTATATTTATAATCAGCGCTTTGCATAGCAACGCACCGAAATTATTCATTATTCATCAGCGCAAGTTTCATCTTTTCTCTCTTACCTATTATCTGGAAACGACAATTTAAGAGAAGAATGAAAAGAGAAAAGTTAAAAGAACAAAAAGAAACGACAATCTTCTTTCGAAAATTGTCGTTTCTTTTTGGAAAGGGATCACAAATTCGATGCCCTTTTATTTTTTGACCTATATGTTCGGACCCTTACATATAATATTTTTGCTTTTTAAAAATTGTCTTTTATAAAAGTTGTGATTGTTGTTTTGAAATCTTCAATTGGCAATAAAGATTTTTTTGCTTTTGATAATTTAAAGTCACTTGCGCCACCCTTTTCCATACTTGTCAGTTTTCCTGCAGCACCGGTAGCAATTTCAGCTTTTGTCCATACTTGAAAGTAAATATTGTCAGGTGAAATTCCAATACATAATAATGCGTTATAATCTCTATGTAATCTCACATGATTGAATTGATAACTGCCACTTGTATCTTCACTAGCTGTTTTGATTTCAAAGGTTACATCTTGGATTTTTAAATCCCAAGGAGAATTGTATGCTTCTTTACCTTTAGCTGTTATGGGCGGTTCATTATCAATTCCAAGTTCATCACAAACATTTCTAACAAAAGTTTGACCTACACTTCCAACCGCAGTATTAGAAACCAGTTTAATTCCTTTGAATGGTGCATTTTCCCATTTGTCATCATTTTTATAACTGTTTATCGCACTTATCATTATATGATTATAATCACACATTATGCAAACCTCCATCAAATAAAGCTTGTTTTATATGGCACATAGAAATATGGTGGCAGTTATGTGCCGCTAAATTACTATATTTATTCCAATCAATTTCGTTTAAAATTTTAATTATTTGTTGTTCTTTTTTATGAATCACAAAACCATAACCGCAAACGTACCTAACTTCACTAAAATCATATACAATATGTGGTTGAGAATTATAAAAAGTTCTCTGCAAAAAGAAATTTGCTTTATGCATTTTGTCAACGCCACACAAACGTTCTGTGCGCAAATCAACAGTAAACAATTCAAAATACTTGGATAAATCAGGCTCACTCGGCAAAACATTTGCACCTTTTTCCCATATGGTCCATAGCGAATTTATCTTTTTACTGGTGCCATCAACGGTACGAAAACTATTTGCAGGTAACATCTCGTAGTCCTTCAATGTTAATCCGTTTACTCTTTTTCTCGGAGAACCTTTGCCGATGCTTTGAAAAGACATTGGCAATATAAAGAAAACAAAATCTGCATTTTGAGCAGCCTTATTCACAAACTCTAATGCCAACCATCCCCTATATCCAAATGGTGGATTCCCAATATAAACAATCACTTTATCCTTAGGTAGTTTACCATTCCAAGTAAGAAAATCGTGTTCAATAATCGAGGGATTATTTGGACAAATATCAATACCAATTCGTCTATCTACAGGTAGCAAATCATAAAAAACACCATCGCCAGCAGAGGGTTCAACAAAGAAGCAATCTTTTTCGTCTATACCTTTTTTTCTCAAATACTGAATAGCTTTAGTATAATATTCTTGTGCAATATTTTCATTTGTATAATACTGGTCAAGTGAAACATCGTCTATATTTACCCAATCAGGAATTTTAACATTTTCCCAACTTAGATTCCTGCTTTTTATGGCGTTTTGAATTCTAGCACTTTCCATGATTTTCACCTCCAACAGCCTTCCCATATTTTTAATTATTTTATCATATCTAAAGATGATTTTCAAGTCCTATATATATTGGTTCTTTAAAGTTTTGTATTAGTTCTTTAAAGTTTCTTTAACAGCATTTTAATTCTATTTAAAATCGCACTAACTTCTCTATTTTTTATAAGCTAAATTTTAGTAAAAAGACTTAAACGCAAAGAAACGACAATCTTCTTGTCGAAAATTGTCGTTTCTTTTTGGAAAGGTTGTACAAATTCGATGCCCTTTATTTTTTTAACCTATATGTTCGAACCCCTACATATTATTTTTAAGATATTCATTAGCCTGTTTAAGTAAAAGTTTTGTATCAGGAAAACTCAACATTTCATAAGCATCAAGAAATGATAGAATTAAAAAATCAAACTGCTCAAATGTTTCATTAGATTTTGGGATTTGATTTGAAAAATCACCCAAATAAAAAATACAAATTTTATCGTTCCCGTTTTCCAACTTATATCTGATTTCTGCACGAAAACCCTTTACCAATTCAGGCTTAATTGATGTTTCTTCCCAAGTTTCACGCAACGCAGTTTGTATATCTGTTTCTTTAGATTCTGTATGCCCTTTTGGAAATCCACAGATACCTTTATTGTCTTTAATTAAAAGATATAATATCTCATTATTCTTTATGGTAAACAAAATAGTCCCACAAGATATTTCTAACATCAAACCATCACCACTTTAATACTGTAATATAAAAACATCAAATCTTTTCTTTTAAAGTTTTACAACTCGAAATTAAAATTCTTCTAATGCGACCACAAAGGTTTCTGTGTTTTTTATATGTATTTTCATCTATAACATTTGTATTAAATAATAAT
>CAYOVQ010000055.1:0-7489 GCA_964407485.1 uncultured Ruminococcus sp. | reverse complement strand
AGAAAGGAGCCTTTTTAGCGCCGATTCTGCGAAGTCTGATTTTTACTGCCATTTTACTGCACCTCCAAAAAAGAATGATTGTTTATATTTTTATTTAAAAGAGATAACTCTTAAAAACCTAAATTGTTAAACTGGTTAGGATTAAAACCGCGCATCATACGCTTTTTACCTTTGCCGTTCATTTGTTTGAACATCTTTTTCATCTGTTCATACTGCCTGATAAGGCGGTTAACGTCCTCAACCGTTTGTCCGCAGCCCGCGGCTATGCGGCGACGACGCGAAGCGTTAAGTATTTCGGGTTTGCGACGTTCTTTTGCCGTCATTGATTGAATTATCGCCTCAACGCGAAGCATCTGCCTGTCATCAACATCAACGTCGCGAAGTTGTTTTTCCATACCGGGTAGCATAGATAACACACTTTTTAAACTGCCCATTTTTTTGATTTGCTGAAACTGGTCAAGCAAATCATTCATATCAAAGCGGTTTTCGGCAAGTTTTTGCGCCGCTTCCTCGGCTTTTTTCTGGTCAAGTTGTGTTTCGGCGCGCTCTATAAGCGATAGCACATCGCCCATACCTAAAATACGGCTTGCCATACGCTCGGGATGAAATTCTTCAAGTTGGTCGAGTTTTTCGCCCACACCTGCAAACATAATCGGCTTGCCTGTAACTGCTTTTACCGACAGCGCCGCACCGCCTCGGGTGTCGCCGTCAAGTTTGGTAAGCACAACACCGTCAATTTCGAGTATATCATTAAATGCCTTTGCAATGTTTACGGCATCCTGACCTATCATAGAGTCAATAACAAGCAAAATGTTGTTAACCTCAACGCGCTCTGTAATGCGTTTAAGTTCTGCCATAAGTTCTTCATCAACGTGTAAACGACCTGCGGTATCAAGTATAACGTAGTCATAACCGTAGTCACGCGCGTGTTTTATAGCCTCGGTTGCGATTCTTTCGGGCTTTTCGGTACCCATTTCAAAAACGGGGGTATCAACCTGACTGCCCACAACCTTTAACTGTTCAATAGCGGCAGGGCGGTAGATATCGCAAGCGACAAGCATAGGTCTGTGACCCTTTGATTTTAAATGTTTGGCAAGTTTTGCGCTGTGGGTGGTTTTACCCGAACCCTGCAAACCGCACATCATAATAACGGTAGGTATTTTTGAAGAGGTCTTAAGACGCGCCTGCTCGCTGCCCATTAACGCAGTTAGTTCGTCATTAACAATTTTTACAACCATCTGCGGCGCGGTAAGACTTTCCATTACATTAGCGCCGATGCATTTTTCGGTGACGGAATTTGTAAAATCTTTTGCTACTTTATAGTTAACGTCGGCTTCAAGCAATGCAAGGCGCACTTCACGCATGGCATTTTTAACGTCAGACTCGGTAAGTCTGCCCTTGTTGCGCAGTTTTTTAAAAACGCCGTTTATCTTGTCTGAAAGGCTTGAAAATGCCACTTGTGTTCACCTGCCTGAATTAAAATTTATTTACTATTTCTTTTATACGGTCAAGTTTTTCGCTATCTGCTATATCGCTGTCAAGCGCCCTTTGAAGTGACAAAACATTTTCACACCAGCCACATTCTTCTTCATACTTTTTAAGTTGCAGTTCACCGCGTTTTATAAGGTCGCGCACACCCTGACGGGTAATTTGCTCATTTTCGGCGATTTCACTGAGTGATAAATCTTCATTATAATAATGATGCAACAAGTTGCGTTGCTTTTCACTTAAAAACGGACCGTAAAAATCCAAAAGGGCGCTGATACTTAAATCTTTTGCCATATTTTGCACCCCTTGTAAAGTTTTTTGCTTTACAGCAAGAGCGATTATAACACAACCGCACGCATCTGTCAAGTTTTTTTCTTTACATTTTTTATGTTGAAAAAGTTTCAGACACATTATATAATATATACAGGTGATTTTTATGTCGAATTTCAAGAAAATTATATCGATAATTTTATCGGTTATACTTATAGCGATTTGTTTTGCAGGTTGCGGCGAAGATTATAAGGATGCATACATATACTTTGAACTTTCAGAAAAACCCAAAACCCTTGACCCGCAGACTGCGTCAAGCGATAGTGAACTGCTTATTGTGCGTAATATTTACGAAGGCCTTATGCGAAAAGATAGCGAAGGTAGTATAGTAAGTGGTGTCGCAGAAAAATGTACATATCAGGATTTAACATACACCTTTATTTTAAAAGAAGATGCTGTATGGAGTGATGGCACACCGCTTACTGCTTATGATTTTGAGTACGGTTTTCGCCGCGCGGTAGACCCCAAAATCAAGGCGCCCTTTGCAAGCCGACTTTTTGCCATAGTAAATGCCGAAGCAATAAATAGCGGTAACGCAGACGTATCTACCTTGGGTGTTAAGGCAGTTGACGAAAAAACTCTTATGATAACCCTTTGCCGTGAGGATAATAATTTTTTAGAAACACTTACAACGTCTGTTTGTATGCCGTGTAACGAAACGTTTTTTGACAGCAGTATAGGCAAATACGGTCTTGATGCAGAAAACATTATCTCTAACGGCAGTTATCGACTTGCAAAATGGAATAAAGAAGATTTTGGTATAAGACTTTACAAAAATGAGGAATACAGCGGCATATTTGACGCGCAAAATGCGGCGGTGTTTATCAGTTGTATCGACGATGAAACACAGGTGTTGCGCCTTGTCGATGGTGACAGCGATATGGCATTTTTGCCGTGCAGTGAACTTGATGCCGCCGACAAAGCAGGGCTTAAAACCGAACAGGTGCAGAATATCTGCTGGATTATGACGGTAAGCCGCAACTATTCGCCGCAGGTGCGCCGCGCGTTTGCTCTGGCTTTTTCAAACGATATATATATAAGTTCTTTGCCAAACGGTTTTACTGCGGCAAAATCGGTTTACCCCGATATGTTAGGTATTAACACCGACGGTATCGGTATTACTGCCTATAATATTGATGAGGCAAAGGCGGTTATGTCGGCGCAGATAACCTCTATGACCGACAGCAAATTCCCCCAGTCTGCTTTATACTATTATAATGAAAGCGGAGTAAAAGAACTTGCAACAACTATCGTAGGGCATTGGCAACAAAACCTCAGCACATTTATAAATATTGAAAGTTCTGAAAACCTCACGGCACTGCAAAGCGAAATCACCCAGAGCAGTCTTGATTTTGCGCTATTTCCCGTGACGGCAAAAAATGAGTCCTTTTATGAGTACGCGGCAAATTTTGCCGCCGTAAGTACCGCCGCAACACCCGATGCCTTACAGCAAGAGGTGTTAAGCGATAACGTGATAATCCCCGTAGCATACCAAAACACAAATATATCCTACGTATCAACGCTCGAAAACGTTGTTATGGAAGAGGATAACGGATATATAGATTTTTCATTAATTGTTAAAAAGTGAAATTTAAAAGGACGAATATCATTGTAAAAAAAACAACAATTCGCGCAAAAAAAGTATTGACAATTTGGTTTGGGGCATATATAATGAATTTATCAAAATAGTACAAGTGTCTATTGGTTTTAAACACTGGCAGATGGCTGTACAAAGAAAGGTGATAAAAAATGAAAAAAATTCTCGCATTATGTCTTACAGTAATGTTAGTTCTCGCAATGGTACCCGTTATCGGTGTAGCAGCAGAGGACGCAGTTACAGTTGCTGTTGGTTCTGCTTCTGCTAAACGCGGTGAAGAAGTAACCGTAGCTGTATCAATCACAAGCAATCCTGGCACTGCAAGTGCATCTGTTTCAATTGCTTATGACGCAGACGTACTTGAAGTTGTTGAAGGTGTTTCGACTAATTTTGCCGGTTCTCCAACAAATTTTAGTCCTACAACAGAAAATCCGTTCATTGTTAACTGGTGCCCAGCTATTGTAGATGTTACCGAAACAGGCGACATTGCAAAAGTTACCTTTAAGGTAAAAGACGACGCTGCATTCGGTGAATCTGCACTTGCTTTAGTTGCTGTTCAGGATGATTTCTTTAACGTTGCTATGAACGACGTTCCTTTTGCAGTAGTTGACGGTGCTATCACAGTTGTTTGCCCACACGCAAACACCGAAAAGACTGTTGGCGGAGCTCCTACCTGCATTGACGAAGGTCTTACCGATGGTGAGCGTTGTGTAGATTGTGGCGCAACTCTTGTAGCGCAGACCGCAATTCCTGCTACAGGTCACACTGAAGAACTCGTAAATGCTAAAGCACACACCGCAACAGAAGAAGGTTACACAGGCGACGTTGTATGTTCAGTTTGTGAAGAAATGCTCGAAGAAGGCGAAGTAGTTGCTGCTGGTCACGTTGTTGAAGAAGTAGAAGCAAAAGACGCTACTTGTGAAGATGCAGGTAACATCGCACACTATGCTTGTACACTTTGCGACGCTGTTTTCGCAGATGCAGAAAATATTACTGACGAAGACGCTCTTGCTGCTGAAGACGTAGTTGTTGCAGCTCTTGGTCACAAGTATGGCGATTGGAAAGTAACAAAAGAAGCTACCGCTACTGAAAAGGGCAGCAAAGAAAAAGTTTGCGCTACTTGCGGTGACAAGGTTGTAGAAGAAATCGCTGCTCTTGGTACTACTGCAGACAAGAATGACACAACTGACAGCAAGAAAGACAACGGCACAACTTCTCCTGCAACAAACGATGTAACTAACATCTACGTAGTAGTTGCAATGCTCGTTGCTATCGCTGCTGCAAGCGTTGTAGTTCTTAAGAAAAAGGCTTAATCGTAAGATTTAACTTTTAACTACTAAACAATTTAACGGTCAATCCTCTTGCGAGGGTTGACCGTTTTGTTATATGCGATAGATCACATACCACCTATGGTGGATTACATGCATTTTCTTACGAAGATAATTACATACCGCTAATACGAATTACATCCACACCCTGCGTGTTGTTTCAAAAACCAGTTAACTAAATGTAAAAGAATTATATTTTTTTACATAAAGGGTTGATTTTTGCAAAAAAGGTGCTATAATAGGTAGCATAAATTTAATAATGCTATACGATGTTTGCAGGAAATGTATTGCATAATGCAATCAACCGAAGGAGTAACACTCTCAGGTGCCCATAGGGTGAGGACTGTAAACTGATAGCACTTTGGAGAAACCTGATTAAGTTCAGGTGCCGAAGGGGCAAAACGCAAAAGCGTCAAATCTCTCAGGCAAAAGGACAAAGTTTTTAATCTACCTTTAGGGGTATTTTGTGTTTGTTGTTTTGTCGGATTACGCTATGCGTAGTCCGATTTTTATTTTGTCAATATTTTATGAGGAGATGTCGAGAAATGATTTTTGACAAAATCGCCGAAATCAACGGCAGTATTAACGGTGTTGTATGGGGTGCGTTGGGTCTTACCTTGCTTATAGGCACAGGTGTTGTTACCACCCTTTGCACAAAGGTTTTTCAGGTGTCGCATTTAGGACACTGGATTAAGCAGACTTTGGGTAGCCTGTTTAAAAAAGATGTTATAAAGCATCGCAAAGAAAAAGGCGTTATTTCACCCTTTCAGGCGCTTTGTACTGCGCTTGCCGCAACTGTAGGTACAGGTAATATCGCAGGTGTTGCGGCGGCAATTTGTGTTGGTGGTGCGGGCGCTGTATTCTGGATGTGGGTTGCGGCTTTTTTAGGTATGATGACCAACTATTCAGAAAATGTTTTAGGCATATTCTTCCGCCGCAAAAATGCTGACGACGAATGGTCGGGTGGCGCAATGTACTATTTACAGGACGGTTTAGGAAGTAAAAAGAATTGCAAATGGTTTGGTAAAATTCTTGCAATCCTTTTCTGTATATTTGCTATGCTTGCATCCTTTGGCATAGGCAGTATGGGTCAAGTCAACAAAATAGTTGCTAACGTATCTGCGGCTTTTGATGTTAAAGCATTATCTTCAATTGAAGTTTTTAGCGGTGTATCGCTTTATCATATTGTTTTGGGCGTTGTTATAATGTTGCTTACCGCTGTTATCACTTTGGGCGGAGTTAAGCGCATTGCCAGCGTTGCCGAAAAAATTGTACCTTTTATGGTAGTGCTTTTTGTGGCAGGCAGTCTTGTTATAATCGGTATAAACTATAAGGCTATACTACCGGCATTTAAGGCTATTTTTGTTAATGCTTTCAAACCTGAAGCATTTGTCGGCGGAGGACTCGGCGGTGTTATAATTGCAATGACCAACGGCTTTAAACGCGGTGTGTTCTCTAACGAGGCAGGTCTTGGTTCGTCGGTTATGGTACACTCAAACTCGAGCGTTAAAGAACCTGTAAAACAGGGTATGTGGGGCATATTTGAAGTATTTGCCGATACTATGGTGGTTTGCACAATGACCGCATTAGTCGTTCTTACATCGGGTGGTCTTAACGGCGGTGTATTTAATGTTCAGACAGGTGAAATTGCAGATGGCTTTACCGATGCAACACTTGTAGGAGGCGCATTTAACGAAGTGTTCGGCTGGGGTAATATTGGTCAGCGTTTTGTTGCGATTGCTATGTTCTTGTTTGCATTTACTACCATTCTTGGTTGGTCGCACTATGGCTCAAAGGCTTGGGAGTATCTCTTTGGCGCAAAGACTACTATTATTTTCCGTATTATCCACGTTTGTACAATCATCTTTGGCGCAGTGCTCACCTCATCGCTCGCGTGGGATATTTCCGATACCTTTAACGGACTTATGATGATACCAAACCTTATAGGTGTTCTTGTTCTTGTTCCGTTAGTAATGAAAATCACCAAGAACTACATTGACCGCAAAATTAAAAAGAAAGACATAAAACCCCTTCTTTCGTATGATGCAGATATTCAAGCCGAAGCCGAAGAGGCAGTTGCAAACGGCGCAGAATAGCAAGACAAAACCCTCGATGATTATTCATCGAGGGTTTTGTGTAAACTTGTATACTATTTATTCTTTATCATTATTTATAATCGCTATTGCAAGGTCGTTTAACTGTACGTCATCGACAGGACCGGGCGCGCCAGACATTAATTCTGCCGAGGTTGCAACCTTGGGGAATGCAATAACGTCACGCAGAGATTCACTGCCTGTCATTATCATACAAAGTCTGTCAAGACCTATACCCATACCGCCGTGTGGTGGCGCGCCGTAGCGAAACGCGCCTGTAAGGAAGCCGAATTTTTGCTCTGCCTCTTGGTCAGAAAGTCCCAATGCTCTAAACATCTGAGCCTGAAGCTCTGGGTCGGTTATACGGATAGAGCCGCTTGAGAGCTCGGTACCGTTAAGAACCAAGTCATAAGCATTAGCATACACCTTTTCGGGCGCCGATTCAAGATAGGGGATACATTCATCAAGCGGCGAGGTGAACGGGTGATGCATAGCATCCCAATTGTTTGTTTCTTCGTTATATTCAAAGAACGGGAATTCGGTAATCCACAAGAAATTGTACTGATTTTGCGGTATTATATCAAGACGTTTTGCAACTGTCAGACGAAGTGCGCCGAGAACTGACAATGTCAGCGCCTTTTTATCGGCAACAA
>CAYOVQ010000054.1:0-7567 GCA_964407485.1 uncultured Ruminococcus sp. | reverse complement strand
AGCAGCTTAACGCAAGTGATAAAATTAAAGAAAAAATTCACACCGAAATAAACAAACTTTCAAAAATGCCGCAGGGCGCGCACGAAAGCACCGTTTCGCGCGCATATATTGAGACCTGTCTTGCTCTGCCGTGGAACAAGTGTGACGACGCTGTGGTTGACGTTAAAAAGGCTCAAAAAATTCTCGACCGCGACTTTTACGGTATGAAAAAGGTAAAAGACCGCATTTTAGAGATGTTATCGGTTTATGCGCTGTCTCCCGAAGGTAAGGGTAATATCCTTTGTCTTTACGGACCCCCTGGCGTTGGTAAAACCTCTATTGGCAAGACCATTGCCGAATGTATGGGACGTAGATATCAGCGCATTTCATTAGGCGGTATGCACGACGAAGCCGAAATACGCGGTCACCGCAAGACCTACATTGGCGCTATGACGGGCAAGATTTTAACCGCTATTAAAAATGCAGGCACATCTAATCCGTTAATTCTGCTTGACGAGATTGACAAATTAGGCTCTGATTACAAAGGCGACCCTGCAAGCGCTCTGCTTGAAGTGCTCGACCCCGAACAAAACTGCAATTTTACCGACAATTTTCTTGAAATGCCTTACGATTTAAGCCGCGCCGTGTTTATTACTACGGCAAATTCGCTTGATACCATACCCGCGCCGTTGCTTGACCGTATGGAAGTGGTATCCCTTGACGGCTATACAAGAGAAGAAAAGTTTAATATTGCAAAGCGCCACATTGTACCGCGCGAGATAGAGTCACACGGACTCTCGACCAAAAACTGTCACTTTGCAGATAACGCGCTTTACGGTATTATAGATTTTTATACCCGTGAGGCAGGCGTACGTAAACTGCAACGCACGGTGGGCTCGCTTTGCGGCAAGGCGGCAAAGAAAATTGCCGAAGGCAGCGCTGCAAAGGTAAATATTAAAGCCTCTGACCTTGAAAAAATGATAGGTCATAAAAAGTACCGCCCCGAAATGATACTCGCTCACGATGAGGTGGGCATAATCAACGGTCTTGCTTGGACACAGGTAGGCGGCGAAATTATGCAAATGGAAGTTGCCGTACTTGAAGGCACGGGCAAAACCGTACTTACGGGAAATTTGGGCGACGTTATGAAAGAATCGGCAGAAGCCGCTATCACGTTTGTGCGCGCAAATGCCTCAAAATACGGTATAGATACCGAATTTTATAAAACAAAAGATATCCATATTCACGCAACCGAATCCGCCGTTCCAAAGGACGGTCCCAGCGCGGGTGTCACCATCACAACGGCGCTTGTTTCTGCGCTTACAAACCGACCTGTTCGCCGCGATATTGCCATGACGGGCGAGGTGTCGATCCGTGGTCGCGTGCTGGCTATCGGCGGTCTTAAAGAAAAGGCGATGGCAGCCTACCGCGGCGGAGTAAAACGCGTGTTTATACCCCACGACAACATTCCCGATATAGACGAGGTTGACGAAAAGGTGCGCGAAAATCTTGAGTTTATACCCGTGCAGTATGTAGCCGATATTATCGACCGTGCGCTTTTGCCGATTGATACGGATATTGAAGAAAAAAAGACATATGTTTCAACCCAAAATGCTAAAACTGCTGCTATAAGAAATTAAAATAAATTATATCGTAGGGGCGACCATTGGTCGTCCGTAAAGAATCTGATATTAACCGAGGTGACTGTTTTGAATTGGAATAAAGTAGATTTTGAAGCCGCTTTTGGCACGCTCGACCAACTTACCGAATCCGATTTGCCCGAAATTTGTTTTTCGGGTCGCTCTAATGTGGGCAAATCTTCTCTTATTAATAAAATACTTAACCGCAAGTCAATAGCGCGCGTAAGTTCAACCCCAGGCAAAACTGTAACCATAAACTTTTATCGGCTAAACGATTTTCGCCTTGTTGACCTGCCTGGTTACGGCTACGCAAAGGTTGCAGACCGCGACCGCGAGCGCTGGGCAGAACTTATGGAGGGATATTTTCGTACAGGCCGCAACATTAAACTGTGCTTACAACTTATTGATATGCGCCATCCTGCCACCGAGTTTGACATTTCTATGCTCGAGTTTCTATCTCATTTTAAAATACCGTACGCGGTAGTTCTTACCAAATGCGATAAACTCAATAAGACCGAATTTAACAACCGTCTTTCTTCTTTAAAAGAAGAATTAGGCGATTTAGGCGATGGTATAACAATTATTCCTTTCAGTGCGCTTAAAGGCACGGGCGCCGAGGAAGTACGTAAAACGGTAGAAAAAACTATTGAGGAAAACTAATATGAACTTTACTGAAATCGCAAAGACCCGTCAATCTTGCCGCAGTTATGACAGCGCAAGGGCAGTAGAACAAGAAAAGATAGCCGCAATATTGCAGTCTGCGCGTCTGGCGCCATCTGCCTGCAACGGTCAACCCTACCATATAACCGTTTGCACAGGCGATACCGCAAAACAAGTAGCAAGAGCGACACAGGGTATGGGAATGAACAAATTTGCAAGCGATGCGCCCGTAATGATGGTGATTTCCGAAAAGCCGTATGTTCGCACTGCGGCTGTGGGCGCAAAGTTAAAACACAACGACTACCGCTCTATAGATATAGGTATCACTTCGGCATATATCACAGCCGAAGCGGCGGCGCAAGGACTTGGCAGTTGTATTTTAGGTTGGCTTGACAGTGATAAAATAAAGCAACTCTGCGACCTTGACGGCGAAGTCCGTCTTGTTATATGTATAGGCTATGCAAAACAAGACGATAAACTACGCGACAAAAAGCGAAAAGATTTGGACGAACTTGTAAGTTATAAATAATTAATTTTTTATTGAAGAGGAGGCGAAACGCCCCTCTTCTTTCAGGTAATGCAGGCAAAAAAAGCATACGGTATTATTAAAAAGTTGAAAATTTAAAATTGATGTGTTTTCGCGATGCGAAAATTATATATAAAAATTCCCTTAAACACACAAACAAGCCGTCGCTTTATTTTAAAGCGACGGCTTGTGTTTTTTATCAAGTTACATATTTTCCTGAATATACTCTACAACCTGACCTACGGTTTTAAGTCCTTCGATTTTTTCGTCAGGAATTTCAAGTTCAAATTCGTCTTCAATAGACATAAGCATCTCAACAACGTCAAGGCTATCGGCGCCAAGATCATCCTGTATATCGGTTTCAAGTGTGATGTTGTCAATGTCTGCATCTAACTGTTCTGCCAAAATCTTTTTCATTTTTTCAAATACCATAATAATGTCCTCCGTATCAGGCGAATACATCGCCGAAAATTTAAAATTTTTTCTTATATAAAAATAATATGTATTATTTAGTGTTTTGTCAATACTTTTTTATAAAAATTTCATCTGAAATGATAAATTTACATATTGCTTTTTTTATGCATATTTGATAAAATTATATTGGAAAAATATGATAACGGAGGTTAGTTTAATGAAGGCCATCATTAACGGAAAAATCATTTTAAAAGACCGAGTTGTCGAGAATATGGCTCTGCTTTACAGTGATGTTATCGAGGGTGTTGTAAACAGTGACCAGATTCCTGCTGACGCTGAAATTATCGACGCCCATCACGGCTACGTATCACCAGGTCTTATCGATATTCATATTCACGGCTATCTTTCAAAAGATGTTTGTGACGGTGAAGAAGAGAGTATTCGCACAATCGCAGGCGGCATTGTTAAAAACGGTGTTACAGGCTTTTTGCCCACCACTATGACTGTAGATATGGCAGTTATACGCAAAGCGCTTGAAGTTTGCCGTGACCTCAAAGAAGAAAGCAAAACTTGGGCAGGCTCTGCTATTTTGGGTTGCCACGCAGAAGGTCCTTTTATAAGCGAAAGCAAAAAGGGCGCGCAAGACCCCAAATACATACTTAAACCCGATGCAAAGTTTGTTAAAGAGTATGCCGATATTATTAAAATTATCACACTTGCGCCCGAAACCGACACTGAGGATTTTGCCGCTATCCGCGAAATCGCTCGCGATACCGACGTTGTAATCTCGATGGGTCACACAAGCGCTGATTATGACACCGCAATGGCAAGCACTACGGCAGGTGTTAAGCACGTAACACATCTTTTTAATGCTATGACACCTTTGGCTCACCGCGCGCCTGGTGTTGTAACCGCGGCATTTAACAGCGACGTCACCTGTGAAGTAATTGTTGATACTTTCCACGTAAACGCTTGTTTCTATGACCTGCTTTATAAAATCAAGGGCAGAAAACTCTGCTTTATTACTGACTGCTTGCCCGCAGGCGGTCTGCCATATGGTGAATACACATTAGGCGGCACCAAGATTATTTACAACGATATCGTTTGTCGACTTGAAGACGGTACTGTTGCAGGCAGTGTATTACCGCTTAACAAGGGTGTTTGGAACGTTTATACCAACTCTAACATTCCGCTTAATGAGTGCGTAAACGGCGCAACACTTAACCCTGCTACCGCTATCGGTATAGCCGATAAAAAGGGTTCACTTGACGTAGGCAAAGATGCTGATATCATCATAACAGATGACAGTTTTAATGTTTTAAAAACCATTATCGGAGGAGAAATAAGATATGAATCTTAAAGTAAATGCTAAGCTCGACCCAAAATTTGCCCCAATGTCTGTTGTTTGTCGCGATATGCGCGAAGCAACTGCCGCCGACGGGCAGGACATTGTTATCGCTGTAGAGCGTAACAAGGGCTACACCACTACATACAAAACCCGTATATTCCGCGACGGTACAGGTCACGACGACCAGAACTACGCTTTTGTAGAGCGTATCGTTAAAACACTTTTGTGGGTTGCAGGCGGTTATAAGATTATTATCGCAGGCAGCGATACCGTAGCAAACAAAATTAAAGAGGCTTACTCTTACGGCGGTGCGCGTGACTTTGACGTAAAGTTTATGGAGCGCGTTTATGAAGAAAAGTTCAGCGTAGAAAGTGTATCACTTGCTGACGCACCAAAGGATAAGTCATCAGCTTCTCCCGTAGGCCGTCATCTCGATGGTTGCCGCATCGGTTTTGACGCAGGCGGTTCTGACCGTAAGGTTAGCGCTGTTATCGACGGCGAAAGCGTATACTCTGAAGAAGTTGTTTGGTTCCCCAAGACCAACTCTGACCCTGACTACCACTATCAAGGCATATTAGAGGCTATGAAAACTGCCGCTTCAAAAATGCCCCGCGTTGACGCTATCGGCGTTTCAAGCGCAGGTGTTTACGTTGACAATCGTATAATGGTAGCCTCTCTCTTCCTTAAAGTTAATGATGAAGACTTTGAAAAGAAAGTTAAGAATATGTATATCGACGTAGCAAAAGAGATTGGCGAAAATATTCCGATTGAAGTTGCTAACGACGGTGACGTTACAGCACTTGCCGGCGCTATGAACTTAAACGATAACTCGGTTCTTGGTATTGCTATGGGTACAAGTGAGGCGGCAGGTTACGTTGACCCACAGGGCAACATTACAGGCTGGCTTAATGAATTAGCCTTTGCTCCCGTTGATTTCTGCACCGAGGCTATGGTAGACGAATGGTCAGGCGATTACGGTTGCGGCGTTAAGTATTTCTCACAAGACGGCGTTATCAAACTTGCCCCCTATGCAGGCATTGAACTTGACGAAAATCTTTCTCCTGCTGAAAAACTTAAGGTTGTTCAAAACCTTATGAAAGAGGGCGACGAGAGAGCAGCCGCTATCTATGACACAATAGGCGCATATTTTGGTTATGCTATCGCTTACTATAGCGAGTTCTATGATATCAAACACGTTCTTATTATGGGCCGTGTAACCAGCGGTAAGGGCGGCGAAATCTTGCTTGAGCGCGCACAGGAAGTTCTTGATAAAGAATTCCCCGAACTTGCAAAGAAAATTAATCTTAACATCCCTGACGAAAACGCACGCCGCGTTGGTCAGTCGGTAGCAGCAGCGAGCTTGCCAAAGCTTAACTAATTATATAAAATTTTATCCCCCGAAGATTCGGGGGATTTTTTATTTTACTAAATTATTATAATTTCTCTTTATTACTTCCTCGCCGCGCCAGTTGTATGGGCGATTTTCAGTGTCTTCTCCTATTACATATTTATCGCGGTAGCCGTCTATAAATTCTTGTATATTAGTGATTTTTGCTGTTTTATTCATAGGGCATACATTTTGACAAATATCACAGCCCCATAAAATATTATTTTGTTTTAAAATTTTGAAGTCTTCGTCACTTATCTGCTTTTTTTGACTTAAATTTGATAAGCACTCTGTTTTATCTAAATTTACAGGGCACGCTTGCTTACACAAACCACAATGTATACACTCACTATACTTATCTTTACTCGGAATATCAAGATCGGCGACAATCTCACCCAAAAACACAAAACTGCCGTATTCTTTGGTTATCAGCAACCCGTTTTCTCCTTTTACTCCAAGTCCTGCCATAGCAGCGGTATGTACCTCGGGTAAGGGTGAATTGTCACAAAAATATTCAAATTTGTTTTTAGGGTAAATTTGTAATAATTTTTCACACGCGGTCGCTAACATATTACCGCAAAGGGTGTGATAATCGGGTATTGCGGCATAACGGCTTAAAAATTTTGGTGGCTCATCCTTTATTTTATAAGGAAATGCACACATTATTATTGTTTTGGCATTTTGTGGCAGGCGGCTTTTTGCACGACAGTTAAGTAATTTGTCTTTTAACGGCTCAAAATCGCAAAAACCGACATTTTTAATGCCGCAAACGGCTAAAATGTCGGTAATCTTATTTTTCATCATTTCTTACCCCCTTAAAAAATTCGGTAAGAAGCGCTTTACACTCATCCTCGCGTATACCACCGTAAACGGTGGTGCCCGCGGCAAAGGGAAGATTTGCTATGTTTGTAACCGAGTCCATACAACCCATATTAAGATCATACGCGCCAAAAACAACCTCGCGTATGCGCGCGTTAACAATAGCGCCCGCGCACATAGGACAAGGCTCTAACGTTACATATATGGTACAACCGTCAAGCCGCCAATCACCTAAAGCGGTGCAGGCGGCGCCTATTGCTTCGGTTTCGGCATGAGAGAGCGCGTTGCTCTTTTGCTCGCGCATATTATATCCCTCGCCTATAATTTTTCCGTCTTTAACGACAACAGCGCCAACGGGCACTTCACCCTGCGCGCAAGCAATGCTTGCTAATTCTAACGCTCTTGTCATAAAACGGCTTTCCATTAAAAATTTCTCCTAAACAATAAAATAGGTCAATGATTCCAGTAAATTAAATATAATAAAGGCAATTATTGCCCATGATGTAAAAAAGTAGGTGTACTTTTTCTTTGTAGTAGCAACGGTTTCGGCTTTTTTAAGGCTATAATTTTCATTTCCGCCTCTTGACAATAAATAAATGCCTACAACTGCCGCCAACATACTTACGATAAGATATACCATATACAAAAGATTTTGCATATTTGCCGTAACAAGATTTTCGAGATAGGTGAATATTACCGAAACGGCATTGTTTGCACAATGCACCGCTACGCAAACCCAGATACTTTCGGTTTTTACATAGATGTATCCCAAAATAAGACCAACCATTACAGCA
>CAYOVQ010000053.1:0-7571 GCA_964407485.1 uncultured Ruminococcus sp. | reverse complement strand
CACTACCTTAACGCCAATAAGCCACAAAAGAACAATATCTTCCATAACCTGCTGCTTGAGTTGCTCGTTTATCATAGCGTTTCCGCCGTATTTTATAACAACAATTTTGCCTGTATGCTTTTTGATATACGGCAACGCTTGAGTCAGCACCTCGGCGCGCTCGGAATTTGAAAATTGGTTATCCATTACTTTCTCCTTAAGTTCTATAGTCACCATTTATCTTTACGTAATCGTAGGTTAAATCACAACCCCAAGCGGTAGAATTATATTCTCCGTCGTTTAACTTTACGTCAATAACAATTTCTTTTTCAAGCAAAATCTCTTTTGCCTTTTCTTCGCTAAAGTCTACACCTGCGCCGTTTTGGCAAACAAGTATCTCACCCTTGTTTGAAATGAAAGAAACATCAATCTTTGTTATGTCAACATCAGCGCCGCTATAACCAATAGCGCAAAGAACACGTCCCCAGTTAGCGTCGGCGCCAAACATTGCCGCCTTTAAAAGACTTGAACAGATAACACTCTTTGCAACGGTTTTTGCGGTCTCAAGTGTTGTGCCGCCGCTCACTTTACATTCAAGCAGTTTTGTTGCGCCCTCACCGTCGCCTGCAATAATGCGGCAAAGGTTAACCGTTACTGTATTTAATGCTTTCATAAAGACATCAAAATCTTCGCCATCAGCACAAATTTCGGCATTTCCTGCCATACCGTTTGCAAGCACGGTTACCATATCGTTGGTAGAGGTATCGCCGTCAATACTTAACATATTAAACGTGTTAGCAATATCACCCGATAATGCTTTTTGCAACATATCGGCAGATATTGCCGCGTCGGTAGTAATAAACACAAGCATTGTTGCCATATTGGGATGAATCATACCGCTACCTTTAGCAATACCACCCATACGGCACACCTTGCCGCCTATGGTAAACTCAACAGCAATCTGCTTATCAATGGTATCGGTGGTCATAATTGCCTCTGCCGCATCTTGACTACCGCTTGAACTCAAGGTTTTAGCCAAAGTGGGAATACCATCGGCAATAGGTGTAATATCAAGAGGCTGACCGATAACACCGGTAGATGCCACAACAACGTCGTTTGCATTAATACCTAGTTCTTTTGCTACAATGTTGCTCATCTGCTCGGCAATTTCAATACCGTTTGCGTTACAGGTGTTTGCATTACCGCTGTTGCAGATAACCGCCTGTGCCTTGCCGTCTGCAATATGCTCTTTGGTGACTGTAAGCGGCGCACCTTTTACAAGGTTGGTGGTATAAACTGCTGCCGCGTTACAAAGTGTGTCGCTGTAAATCATTGCTAAATCTTTTTTGAGTCTGTTTTTTCTGATACCGCAGTGAACACCCGACGCTTTAAAGCCTGTTGCCGCGCACACACCGCCGTTTATAAGTTTAATATCCATTGTTCCTCCGTTAGTAGACAAGACCTGTAGTTTCATCCACACCCATAAGTATATTCATATTCTGAATAGCCGCGCCCGATGCGCCTTTGCCTAAATTATCATATCGTGCCGTAAGAATAATTCTATCCTCATTACCAAACACACAAAGTTGCATATCGTCTTTGTCGGAAAGCGCCGCCGCAGATAAAAATCCACACTCGTCAGCCGCATCGTCAAAATGAACGAGTTTGCCTTTGTAATAATTTTTGTATATTTCTTTTATATTGTCTATACTTGCTTTAATATCATTTTTAAACAGTGTTACGGTTACTTCCATACCGCTGTAAAAATCGGCAACTATGGGACAAAATGCAGGTGACACATCAATACCCGAAATAATTTGCATCTCTTTTAAATGCTTGTGCTGTTGGCTGATTCCGTATTGGCGAGGCGCTTTAAGTAATAAAGATTTATTTGGGTCTTCATATTCGGCAATCATCTTTTTGCCGCCGCCCGAATAACCAGTAATTGAAAAACAACTTAAAGTTGTGTCAGTGTTTAATGCGCCTGCTTCTATAAGAGGCTTTACAAGCGCTATAAATCCGCTTGCGTGACAACCTGGGTTTGCAATACGTTTTGAATTAACAATCGCATCGCGTTTGCCTGTAAGTTCAGGAAAACCGTAAACCCACGCATCATTTGTGCGATGTGCAGTTGAAGTGTCAATAATCGCCGTGTTATCGTTTTTTACAAATGTAACCGCCTGACGCGCCGCATCATCGGGAAGACACAGAAAAACTATGTCTGCCGAGTTAATTGCTTCTGCACGGGCATTGTCATCTTTTCTTAAATTTTCAGGTAAAATTATCAGAGAAATATCTTCTCTTATGCTTAATCTGTCATAGATGCGAAGACCTGTAGTCCCCGCGCTTCCGTCTATAAATATGTTAGTCATAATACACTTAACTGCCCGACCGTAAAGTCGGGCAGAATTATCCTTTTATTACTTTTTGCCGTCAACCATGGCCTGAACCTTAATTGGCAGACCATAAAGGTTAATAAAGCCTGCAGAATCTTTCTGATCGTAATCACTTTCACCAAAGGTTGCGATTTCTTCGCTGTAAAGTGAATAATCACTCCAGATACCTGCCTTTATAATGTTACCCTTGTAGAGTTTAAGTTTAACAGTACCTGTAACCTTTTCTTGAGTCTTGTCAACAAATGCTGCAAGCGCCTCACGCAAAGGGGTAAACCACTGACCGTTGTAAACGAGTTCGGCATAGGTAATAGCAAGTCTTTGCTTTTCGTGAAGAGTCATCTTGTCAAGACAGATACTCTCAAGCGCTTCGTGTGCGCGGTAAAGAATTGTACCACCGGGAGTCTCATAAACACCACGGCATTTCATACCAACAAGACGGTTTTCTACGATATCAATTATACCGATACCGTTTTTGCCGCCAATTTCATTGAGTTTTAAGATGATATTTTTAGCGCTCATCTTTTCGCCGTCAATCGCTACAGGCACACCCTGTTCAAAATCAAGTGTTACATAGGTAGGTTCATCAGGTGCCATTGCAGGTGATACGCCCATTTCAAGAAAACCGGGTTTATCATACATAGGCTCATTTCCAGTATCTTCGAGGTCCATACCTTCGTGTGAAAGATGCCACAAATTCTTATCTTTAGAGTAGTTAGTCTCTCTGTTAATTTTTAGAGGAATATTGTGCGCCTCGGCATACTCAATTTCTTCTTCACGAGATTTGATATCCCACTCACGCCAAGGTGCGATTATAGGCATATTGGGCGCAAAGTGTTTAATTGTAAGTTCGAAACGAACCTGATCGTTACCCTTACCTGTGCAACCGTGACAGATAGCATCGGCGCCCTCTTTGATAGCAATGTCAACAAGACCCTTTGCAATGCAGGGGCGCGCGTGGCTTGTGCCCAAAAGATAATCTTCATAAATTGCGCCTGCTTTAACACAGGGAATTATGTAATCGTCAACATATTCTTCGGTAAGGTCAAGCACATAAAGTTTTGATGCGCCTGTTTTGATAGCCTTTTCTTCAAGACCTTCAAGCTCGTCAGCCTGTCCTACGTTACCAGATACCGCGATAACCTCACAGTTGTTGTAATTTTCTTTAAGCCAAGGAATAATAATTGAAGTATCAAGACCGCCTGAATAGGCAAGTACAACCTTTTTAATATCTTTTTTATCCATTGTTTTTTGTCTCCTTTGAAACTGTAATTCATTTAATATGCAGACATTATATGCCCACAAATAACATTTGTCAAGTATTTTTTTGAATAAATATTCACAAAATTTGGTTTTATGCAAAATTATTGCATATTTTCTATAAAATATCGATAATTTGCATAATATTGGTGATTTCATATGTAGGTTTATACGCTGATGCCTTACCTTTTGGATTAAGCCAACAGGTATTGACCCCAAAATTTATACCGCCCAAAACATCGGATGACAAAGAGTCACCTATAACCAATATTTTTGATTTATCTTTCTCTGGACTATGTGACATAACATAGTCAAAGTATTCTACTTCGGGTTTTTGGTGTCCTGCATCTTCTGATACAAAAACATAATCAAAATATATTTTTAGTCCTGACTCATCAATACGGCGATACTGTGTACGCGATACACCGTTGGTTGTTATACAAACGGTATACCCCTGTTCTCTTACATATTTAAGCACTTTTTCTGCGCCGTCAATAACATCGTGTCCTGCCGCCAGCAATTCAAAATAATTCTGCGACATTTCTTCATAGTCTGCGTCATACCCGTAAAAATCAACAAATGTTTTAAAACGGCCTGAAAATATTTCTTCCTTTTTAATTTCACCGCGTTCAAAACGTTCCCACCAACTTTGATTTATTGCAGAATATTTTGCAATAATTTCGTCACTTACAGGTAGGTTATGCATTGATAAAAGTTTTGCTATTGCGTTATACTCACTTGCTGTGAAATCAAGTATTGTATTATCGAGGTCAAAATAAAGTGTTGTATATTTTTTCATTATAACATTCCTAATGTATAAGCAATTAATGTAGGTAGTTCAGTCACGGCAAAATACCCCAAAACACCTGCAATAATGCTTACACCACCTTTTTTGCGATAATCTTCTGCTTTGTTTTCACTTTGAAGATTAATTTCCGCAATTTTAGATATAACACGGTTTTTATAAATCAAATCGCCAAAAACCGCAACTACAATTCTGATTATCAAATCAAGGATAACTCCGATAAAAGCGGTATAAAACGCGGTAAGACCAATGCTTGAAAAATTTTCTAAAATTATATTTGTTGATTCAACATAATTAGTTGCCGCTGAAAAATCCAACTGATTAACCGCGGCGGTAAAAGGCACTTTAAGCATTGTGAAAGCAATCTGAATTGCGCCTATTATAGCGCCTAACAAATACATCTTACGTGACATCAGCCAACCACATGGTGTCAAAAAAGCAAGCCAATTCCACGATGCGCGCTTACCCGATTTAAAACCTAAAAATTTAGGTATATAACGGTGTGTATTGTTTGCAACAAATTTTTTTGCCTCGTCTGCTGTAACACCGTCGCCTAAATCTGTTTTAGGATTTACACCGCCTAAAAAATCAAAGGTTACGTATCTTCCTCCCATTTTTGACATATTGGGCGTATCACATTCGGGACAAGCGTCTTCATTAATATCGTACTTTTCACCGCACATACCACAGGTAATAGTGGTATGCGAGGTTTCTTTTGGCTCTTCTTTGGGCGGTTCGGGTTTTTTATACTGATTTTCAGTACCGTGAAATTCTTCTAAAGCGCAATGACCTATAGAGCTATAGCAATCTCTGTGATGAGGCGCTCCACATTCGGGACAATATACCACATCATCTTCAGCAAATAAATATGCTTTACAAACAGCACACTTTTCGCCGCCTATATTAAGACTCATACCATCACTCCTAACTGTTCATCAATTTTTTCAAACACGGTATCAAAATAATCTTTACCGTAATTATGAAAGTTACCGTTCTTTATCATATCTTTAAATTCTTCGCGGCTTACCCACTTTGCCTCGGCAACTTCATTGTATTGCAAACGCAAATCTTCTCTTGCGATATCGGTGTTAATAAACCATATATCAAGCAAAGAATTTCTGCGCTTTATACGTGCAAGCTTTTTTAGTGTCTGCTTGTTTGACGGTATACCAAGCTCTTCGTAAAGTTCACGGTTTGCCGCAGTGTATGAATCCTCACCCGAAATGGCGGCGCCGCCTGTCGCCGCCCATTCGCCCGGCATAAGCTTTTTATTGTCTGATCTGCGCTGAATTAAAAACTCACCACGCGATGACACAATCCAGATGTGAACCACAAGATGATATTCACCGGGTCTGAGATTACAGTATCCTCTAAGGGTAGTTTTACCGATAGGTATACCATCAGCGTTTAAAATGTCCCACTTTTCCATATTTTTTTAACTTTTCTCCACTACCTCGCCGCGATTTTTATAAATGCTGTTTTCTGCTACATAACCTCGCACCATAGAAAGTGGATAAACATTAGTGTTTTTTCCCACTACTGTACCCGGGTTTAGCACCGTACCACAGCCTATTTCTACACAGTCGCCTAAAATCGCGCCGAATTTTTTTAGATTTGTATTATACCTTCTTGCGTCCAATGTGATAGATACATTTGTTTTGTCAGACTTTACATTTGAGGTTATAGCGCCTGCTCCCAGGTGAGATTTGTACCCTAAAACACTGTCGCCTACATAGTTATAATGCGGCACCTGCACCTTATCAAACAAGATAACGTTTTTAAGTTCGGTAGAGTTACCCACTACTGCGCCTTTACCTACAATCGCATTACCGCGTATAAACGCGCAGTGTCTTATTTCGGCATCCTCATCAATAATGCAAGGACCCGTAATGCTTGCGCTTTTAGCAACTTTGGCACTCTTTGCAATAAAAATGCCATCACCAAAATCATCAAACTTATCATGGTCTAATGTCTTTGATAATTCTTTTATAAAGTTACTGATTTCGGGCAAAACTTCAAAGGCATATTTTTTACCCTCAAAAATTTCGCCTGCGATTGTACGCTGTGTGTCTAACAAATTACCAATTTCAAGTCTGGTCATAACAAACCTATCCTCTCATACTATAAAAATTTCAGCATTATATAGTATAATACGGATAATTACAACTATTATAACAGTTTTACAAATATTTTTCAACAATTTATGTAACTAAAATTTGTACATATTGTTAACATTTATTACAAAGCTGTAACTTCACACAGGTTATAACATACGATATTATATTATTAGAAAATTAACACATAACGAAAAGGCGGTGGTGCAAATGTACTCTTTTGATGAAAACGAATGTCAATCATTAAAAAAGGGTAATTTTTATGAAAAAGTATTTATCTATAATCGTTGCACTGGCGTTAAGTTTGTGTCTTTTTGTTATGGGATGTAACATAGTTAAAGATGATGTTGGTAGTGAGTTATCAAGTAATGTGTCCGCTTTAACGTCAAATGAAAAAGCAACATCAAAAATTCCAAGTGAAAACATTATGATAAACTACTACGGTATGACAATTGGTGATGTTATAGAAATTTGGGGATCTGATTATGTACTTAACGACTATTTATTAGATGCCGCTTTTGCCAGTATTGAATATGAAGACGGTCGCTGTCCATTTCTCTTTTACTATCG
The DNA here is from genome assembly GCA_964407485.1 of uncultured Ruminococcus sp. GTDB lineage: Bacteria > Bacillota > Clostridia > Oscillospirales > Acutalibacteraceae > UBA737. The sequence goes on along the minus strand of CAYOVQ010000053.1, from coordinate 450 downwards.
TCACAACTCATATGATATGCCTACAAGTTGTGATGTTGAGGCTCAAGTAGCCGGTATAAAATTGTTAGGTACCCGCGATAATCAAGGAGATTTTTATGTTACAGAAGATGTAAATGCAGCAACGTCATACGAGACCGTCGCAACAAAATTGAACGGTGAATATGGTCCCGATGATACGTGGGGCGGAAACTACTTTAAATGCACCGAGATAGAAAACGTTGATTCTGTTTGGTTTACGTGGATATCTAATCCTGAAATGCCTTCAAGAATAGCTATGCATTTTGAAGAATGATATACTGCAAGCGCTTCTCGATAACGGGAAGCGCCCTTTTTTATATTTATATGAAATATTATAATTTAACTATTGCAAATTTTAAAAATTTAAGTTATAATCTTCAGTAGCCTGTATATTTGGTCGTGCGAATGGGCGGGTCCTATACGACGGAGGGC
>CAYOVQ010000052.1:0-7683 GCA_964407485.1 uncultured Ruminococcus sp. | reverse complement strand
AGGGTGTGTGTTTAAAGTTGATACTGGACATATGATATTCCTCCGCAAGAATATATTTTTAATAAATGTATTGTAACACATTTTGTTCAACATAAAAAGACTTTTTTTGAAAAAAATTTACATTTTTTAAAAAAATAAAAATATTTGCTATTATTGTGTGTTTATGATATAATCAAATTAACTATATAGACCACTATTTTTGTCAGGAGATGTCAAACTATGCCAACCGTTACACTACTTGCGCATACACCTAACCCCGAAAAGACCGTAGCCTCTGCGGCAAAACTGTGTTACAGTTCATCTAACATAGGCGATTTGTATGATGGACTTACGCAGGAAAAGGCTGCCGATTTTGTAGAAATGTTATCTGAAATCGGACACGAAAGTCCTATCGAGCATGCCTCTTTCACTTTTGGTATCGAGGGTGTTTCTCGCGCATTTTTGGCGCAGATAACCCGTCACAGAATGGCATCCTACTCGGTAAAAAGTCAACGCTATGTAAAAGAAGGTGCGTTCGAGTTTGTAACTCCACCCGAGGTAGCGGCAGACCCCGTAGCATATGAAGCATATAAAGAGTCGATGAGACTTGCGCAAGAGTCTTATGACAAAATTGCCGAAATACTTACACAAAAGCATACACATACCTTTATTGCCGAGGGTAAGGACGAAAAGACCGCTGCAAGACTTGCATCTAAAAAGGCCATTGAGGATGCCCGTTTTGTACTTCCTAACGCGTGCGAAACAAAAATGGTGGTTACTATGAATGCGCGTTCACTACATAATTTTTTCCGCCATCGCTGTTGCAATCGCGCCCAGTGGGAGATACAGTCGGTTGCGAACCAGATGTTAATGTTAGTGCGTGAGGTTGCGCCCGAACTGTTTAAAAAAGCAGGTCCACCTTGTCTTACAGGTCCTTGCCCCGAGGGTAAAATGAGTTGCGGCAAGGCTAAAGAGGTAAAGAAATTTTATGAGGATATGAAAGCCAATGGGTAAACTTATTGTAATTGAGGGTCTTGACGGTAGCGGAAAATCAACCCAACTTGACCTTTTACCTCAAAATTTACTAAAACAGGGTATAAAAAGCCGCAGTGTATCGTTCCCCGATTATGAAAGCGATTCAAGCGCGCTTGTTAAGATGTATTTAGGCGGTAAGTTTGGTACAAAACCGAACGATGTAAATGCCTATGCGGCATCGCTCTTTTATGCGGTAGACCGCTTTGCTTCTTACAAGACAAACTGGGGTGAATATTACAACCAAAACGGTGTTATTGTATCGGGCAGATACACAACCTCTAACGCGGTCCATCAGACTTCTAAAATGCCCGAAAACGAATGGAAAGATTTTCTCGATTGGCTTTATGATCTTGAATACAACAAGGTGGGTATTCCAAAGCCCGACAAGGTAATCTTTTTGGATATGCCTGTTGAGGTTTCTCAAAAGTTGCTGTCGGATAGATACAAGGGTGACGAGGCAAAAAAAGACATTCACGAAAGCGACACCGCTTATCTTGATAAATGCCGCAAGGCCGCTATGTTTACAGCCGAATATTCGGGTTGGACAATCATCCCCTGCGCCAAAGACGGCGAGGCAAGAACTATTGAAGATATTTCAAAAGATATTTTGACGCAAACCCTAAAACTTTTTTAAGGTGATAAAAATGGTATATGTATTTTTAGCAAAAGGATTTGAAGAACTTGAGGCATTAGCGCCTGTCGACATACTGCGACGCGCAGGTGTTCAGGTTAAAACCGTGGGTGTTACAGGCAAACGTGTCAGCGGTTCGCACAGCATATCGGTAAACTGTGATATAACCGTAAACGAAGCCGTTTTCGATGACCTTGACGGTATTATTTTACCTGGAGGATTGCCAGGTACTACAAATCTTGAAAAGGATGACACGGTACAGAGTTTTATTGACTATGCCGCAAATAACGGCAAGATTATAGGCGCAATATGCGCGGCACCCTCAATATTAGGTCATAAAGGGCTTTTACAGGGCAAAAACGCGGTATGTTTTACAGGGTTTGAAAAAGAACTTACAGGCGCCCATGTGCTTGACCGCCCTGCCGTGCGTGACGAAAATATTGTAACGGGTTGGGGCGCTGGCGGCGCAATAGATTTTGCTTTGCTTTATTTAGAGGCGCTTTATGATAACGAGGATATTGCTAAAAAAATAGCAAGAAGTATGCGTTACAGCACATAAGAGGTATTTTATGCAGGACAATAATTTTAATATTAATGATGACGATTTTATAATAGGTAAAGGTTTTAGTGTTACAGAACCCGAGACCGATAAAAAGAAAAAACGTGACAAACGCAACACTAAAAAAGGTAATTCTGTACTTAAAAATATAATCTGGATTGTCTGCATTATTGCGGTGTCGGTTATTTTGGCAGGTGGCGCAATAGTGGGACTTTCCGACTTTGTAGGTATAGGTTTTGGTAGGGGTGAAGCTGCCGAAATGGACATCCCTTACGGCTCGTCTACAACGGCTATTGCCGAAAAATTGGAAGAAACGGGCGCCATAAAAATGCCTATGCTTTTCAGACTTTATTCAAAATTAAAGGGTTATGAAAGTCAGTATAAATATGGTCTTTATACCTTTAGCACCGATATAGGTTATGAAAAAATTGCATATATGCTTATGAATGACGGCGCCAAGGCAGAAAGCGTTACAGTTACAATACCCGAGGGTACAGGTATTAACGATTACACTAAAAACGTAAACGGTGAAGACGTTACGGTTAAGGGTATTGCCACTATTCTTGAAGAAAAGGGTGTTTGTTCTAAAGCCGATTTTATTTACGCTTTAAATGAGGTTGATTTTGACACAAAACTGCTCGAAAACTGCAATGTAGGCAAGACCTACTATTCTTTGGAGGGTTATTTGTTCCCCGACACATACAATTTTTATGCCTATGATTCAGAGGAATGCGCGGCAATGGTTGTAGAGCGACTTATAAAACAGACCGAAAGCAAAATAACCGATGATATGTACAAACGCGCCGAAGAAATGGGCTATACAATGAACGAGATTTTGACAATGGCTTCAATCATACAGATGGAAGCAGGTCAAAGCACCGATGAAATGGCAAATGTTGCGGCTGTTTTCTATAACCGACTCGACAGCAAAGATTTTGGAACACTCGGTTCATCGCCTACCTGTTATTACGGTGAGTCTTTCAAAAATGACGACGGCAGATATAATACCTATGACATAAAGGGTTTGCCGCCAGGTCCTCTTTGTTCACCGGGAATTGATGCCATAAAAGCGGCGCTTTATCCCACAGAAAACAGTGAATATTTTTATTTTGTTACCGATAGTGAGGGTAATTTTTATTATCATAAAACAATGGCTGAACAAAATGCCACAATAGCAAAACTTCAGCAGGGTGGAAACTGGATATATGAGTACTTTGACTGATAAAAAATCTTTAGAATTGCTTTGCCCTGCGGGAGATTTAAGCCGACTTAAAACCGCGGTGGATTTTGGCGCAGATGCCGTATATATTGCGGGCGAAGAGTTTGGTATGAGAACCGCTTCCGCCAATTTTAACCGTGAGGATTTAGCGGCGGGTGTGCAGTATGCTCACAGCCACGGTGTTAAGGTGCACGTTACCTGTAACACAATTCCGCACGAGGATGAAATTGCCCGTTTGCCCGACTTTTTAACCTACTTAAATGAAATCGGTGTTGACGCGGTAATTGCTTCCGACCTTGGTACTATAGGTATGGTAAAACAGTATGCGCCAAACTGTGAACTGCACGTGTCTGTGCAGTCGGGTATTGTAAACAGCGCTACGGCTAATGCTTTTTATAATATGGGCGCTAAACGTGTGGTACTCGCTCGCGAGTTATCACTCGACGAGATTGCAAAAATACGCGCCAATACACCGCCTGAACTTGAGATAGAGGCATTTGCTCATGGTGCTATGTGTGTTTCATTTTCGGCAAGATGTCTGCTTTCAAGTTATATGACAGGACGTGATGCCAATCGCGGCGATTGCGCTCAACCTTGCCGTTGGAGTTACAGCCTTATGGAAGAAAAGCGGCCTGGTCAGTATTTTGATATTACCGAGACTAATAAGGGCACTTATATACTAAATGCCAACGATATGTGTATGGCGCCGCATCTTGATAAGATGTTAGCGGCAGGTGTATCAAGTATTAAGATTGAGGGTAGAGCCAAGACAGAGTATTATGTTGCGGTTACTGCTAATGCCTATCGCGGCGCGGTTGACAGCCTTTTACAGTCTGACGGTGATTGGACACTACCGCAGTGGGTAAGTGAAGAACTTAACAAAATGAGTCACCGCACCTACTCGACAGGTTTTTATTTTGGCAAACCCGAAAACGCGCAAACCTACGAAAACGCGGGTTATATCCGTGATTATGCCATTGCCGCCGTGGTTGACGGATACGAGAACGGCTGTATTGTGGCAACACTTAAAAACAAGTTTTTAAGCGGAACCATACTTGATTGTCTTGAAGCAGGCAGCATACCCTTTATCGTTGACACCACCGTTTTGTATGACGAAAAGGGTAAGCAGATTGAAAGCGCTTATCAGCCTATGATGAAAATTAAAATTCCGTTTGAACGTGAGGTTAAAACGGGATCAATGCTTAGGATGAAAGTGTAAATAAATATTGCAAAATATGTCAGATTATGGTAGAATATTTCTACTTGAAATTAAAGGAGAGTTTTTCTAATGAAAAAGGAAGTATTAGTTGAAATTTCAGCCCGTCACGTACACGTAACACAGGCAACACTTGAGACACTCTTTGGTGCGGGTCACACACTTACAAACAAAAAAGACCTTTCACAGCCAGGTCAGTTTGCTTGTGAAGAAAAGGTTACAGTTGTAGGTCCCAAAGGCAGCCTTAAGGCTTCTATTCTAGGTCCTTGCCGTCCTGCTGACCAAGTTGAACTTTCTCTTACCGATGCGCGTACCATAGGTGTTACAGCGCCTATTCGTGAGTCAGGCGATGTTGCAGGCAGTGGTGCTTGCAAACTTGTAGGTCCTTGCGGCGAGGTAGAACTTACCGAGGGTGTTATCGCTGCAAAGCGTCACATACATATGACCTGCGCAGACGGTGAAAAATACGGTATCGTTGACAAGCAGATTGTAAGCGTTAAGATACCCACCGAGAGCAGAGCGCTTGTGTTCGGTGACGTTGTAGCACGTGTTAGCGACAGTTATGCTCTTGCTATGCACATTGACACCGACGAAGCAAATGCAGCTTGTGTTCCCGGTAGTTGCATAGGTGAAATCCTTGACTAATCCGTTAGGACTTTATATTCACATACCTTTTTGTGAGAAAAAATGTAATTATTGCGACTTTTATTCTGCGTTTTACAATAAAGAAACGCTTGGGCGTTATTTATCCGCGCTTAAAGGTGAAATAAAAAAATGGGGCGGCATTATACACCGCCCCATTGATACTGTTTATATAGGCGGCGGCACACCGTCGCTGTTAGGGCAAGAGATTTTATCCCTTGTTGAATGTATAAAAGATAATTTTACCGTTTGCGATGATGCCGAATTTACAGTTGAAGTTAATCCCTCTTCAAGCGGCAAGTTTTTATCCTTTGCAAAGCAGGCAGGGGTAAACAGATTATCAATCGGTGCGCAGTCGGGAAATGATGATACCCTTAAAATTTTGGGTCGTACTCACACAGCCGTTGATGTCGAGCAAACAGTAAAAAAGGCAAGAGAAATAGGGTTTAATAATATTTCGGTTGACCTTATGATATCATTGCCTCATAGCAATTTGCAAACGCTTTCGCGTGATATTGATTTTATGTTGGCATTAAAACCCGAACATATCTCGGCTTATATTTTAAAAATAGAACAAAATACCGTATTTTCAAAAAAATACGATACCTTAAATCTGCCCGATGATGACGAGGCGGCAGAGCAGTATTTGTATATGTGTAAGGCTTTTGCAAAAAATGGGTATAATCATTACGAGATATCTAATTTTGCGCGTAAAAACGCTGAAAGCCGCCACAATATGAAATATTGGGTCGGTGAGGACTATTTAGGAATAGGCCCTGCGGCGCATTCTTGTGTAGATGGCAAGCGTTTTTACTATCCGCGCGATTTGGCGGGATTTATCAAGAATTCGCAAACTGTACCCGACGGTGAGGGCGGCGATAAGTCAGAACAACTAATGTTAGGCTTGCGCTTATCAAAGGGCGTTGACCTATCACAAATATTCGGTGAAATACCGCAAAGCAAAATAGAAAAAATACATCTGCTCGAAAAAGCAGGTTACATAAAGGCTGATTTGCCGCGCATATCGCTTACCGATAGCGGTATGCTTATTTCAAACAGCATCATTTCTGAATTACTATGGTGATTATTTATGAAAACGTTTAAAATTCATTTGATTCGTCACGGTGCTACCGATGCAAACACATCTGGTATGTATATCGGCAACCGCACCGACCTGCCGCTGTCGCCACAGGGTGTGCGCGAACTACAGCAACAGCGTGAGGCGATAGAATACCCCGATATTGAGCGCCTTTACACAAGCCCAATGCTTCGTTGCAAGCAAAGCGCTAACATAATTTACCCTGGCTTTGAGCCGCACATTATCGACGAACTTACCGAGTATGATTTTGGCGAGTTTGACGGTAAAACGGTAGAGCAATTAGAACTTATGCCCGAATATCTTGATTGGACAAGCGGTAAAATTGCTGAGGCGCCCGGTGGCGAAAGTACTCAAAACTTTGTAAAGCGTCAGGCGTTGGCGCTTAATATGATCGTGCGCGATATGATGAATAACGATGTAACAAGTGCGGGTGTTATTATGCACGGCGGCGCTATTATGATGCTGCTGGCTACTTGCGCCGTTCCACGCAAACATTCGGTTGAGTGGACAAGCGATAACGGCCGCGGATACTCTATTATGATAACACCTTCTCTTTACCATTCAAGCGGTATAGTAGAGGTATATGACATAATTTAAGCCTCCCTTGCCTAAAGGGAGGTGGCACGGCAAAGCCGTGACGGAGGGATACTATGGTAAACATAGGTAACGATTGGGACGGTATTCTGGCTGACGAATGGCAAAAGCCGTATTATAAAAATCTGCGCGGTTTTTTAAAGACCGAATACAGCAGTCGCACAATATACCCTGATATGAACGATATATTCAATGCCCTTAAATATACTTCTTTTGAAAATACTAAAGTGGTAATTATAGGGCAGGACCCATATCACGGTCGGGGTCAGGCTCACGGACTTTGTTTTTCGGTGCAAAAGGGTATCGAGCCGCCACCGTCGCTAAAAAATATTTACAAAGAGCTGCACGATGATATTGGTTGCCCGATTGCCGCTCACGGCGAGCTTACTTCTTGGGCAAAACAAGGTGTATTATTGCTTAATACCGTACTTACAGTGCGTGAGGCAGCACCCAACAGCCACAAAGGCATGGGTTGGGAAAACTTTACCGATAGGGTTATTGCCGAGCTTGATAAAAAGACAACGCCTGTGGTATTTTTGCTTTGGGGCGCTAATGCTCGTAAAAAGGCAGAGATTATAAAAAATCCCATACATAAAAAACTTATTACGGTTCATCCAAGCCCCTTATCTGCGTACAACGGATTTTTTGGATGTGAGCATTTTTCAAAAACCAATGAGATATTACTTTCCAGCGGTCAGTCACCTATTGA
>CAYOVQ010000051.1:0-7716 GCA_964407485.1 uncultured Ruminococcus sp. | reverse complement strand
TCGGTCGCGGCTACGGCGAATTTTGGAAAGACACAGCACGATATCGTGTGTTAAAAGGCGGAAAAGGTAGTAAGAAAAGCGCAACAACGGCGCTTAATATGATATACCGACTTATGAAATACAAAGACAGCAATCTGCTTGTGGTACGCGCTGTGTTTAATACGCATCGTGACAGCACGTTTGCGCAACTTAAATGGGCGCAGGAGAGATTAGGTGTATCGCATCTGTGGCAGAACACGGTGTCGCCTATGGAAATGACGTATAAACCCACAGGGCAGAGGATACTGTTTCGTGGTTTTGACGATGTTTTAAAGTTGGCATCTACAACCGTGCCACAAGGCAGTTTGTGTTGGGTATGGATCGAAGAAGCCTTTGAGATAGGCAGTGAAAACGATTTTGAAAAACTTGACCTGTCGGTACCGCGCGGCAACATACCGCCGCATTTGTTTAAGCAGACAACGCTTACCTTTAACCCGTGGAGTGAGAGCCATTGGCTTAAAAAGAGATTTTTTGACAAACAGCAGGAAAACGTTAACACATACACAACAAACTATCTCTGTAATGAGTTTTTAGATGATACCGACCGCGCAGTGTTTGAAAGGATGAAGCGGACAAACTATCGTCGTTATGCTGTGGCAGGCTTGGGCGAGTGGGGTGTGGCAGAGGGGCTTATTTATGAGAACTTTGAGATGTTGGATTTTCAGTTTGATGATAAAGGAAATTTACGGGTAGATGTGGGCATTGCCCCACACATAATAGATTTTTGGAAGTTACGGCACTTTTTTGGATTGGATTACGGATATACAAATGACCCTACGGCGTTTATTGCGTTTGCGGTGAGTCCCATTACGAAAGAGATATACGTTTACGACGAGCACTACGAAACAAAGATGCTAAACTGCGATATTGCCGCGATGATAACCAAAAAGGGCTATGCAAAAGAACGCATCCGCGCCGACAGCGCAGAACCAAAATCTAATGAAGATTTAAGGCGGCTTGGGATATCGCGCATAATGCCGTCGGTAAAGGGTAAAGACTCGATACTAAACGGTATCGCGCAGATACAGGAATATAAAATGTACGTGCATCCAAAGTGTGTGAATACTATTGCCGAATTATCGAGTTATTGCTGGAAGAAAGACAGTAATGAAAAGGGTGTCAACCAACCCGAAGATACAAATAATCACCTGATGGACGCTATGCGTTATGCGTTTTATGATGTGAAATACTTTAGACCGCAGAATCCTGATGCGCCGCGTCGAAAACCGACGAGCGAGGATTACTACATACAAAAGCACACACTTGATGTTAAGGATATAGGATTTAAAAAAGGTTGGTGAAATAATGAATAATACAGTTGTTATTTGTACTGTGATAAGTGCTTTCTTTGCTTTTTTGATTATAGCATTTGCAATTTTTGCTATTGGCTTTTTAATAGGTTATAAGCATGAGGAAAAGAAAATTATTAAAAGAACTTTTGAAAAAAACGAACATTTAACGCAGGAAACCGAAGAAGAAAAGAAAGCAAAAAAAGAATGGAAAAAGTTTTTGGAATACGACGGTTCTGCAACTAATTAAATCGCATTTTTGCGCAAAGCGCATTAAATAAATTTTCCTTCACCATAGGAAAAACAAAAAAAGGAGTAAATGATATGAACGAGAACGACGTTCAAAACACTGATATACAGGATACCATACCTGAATACAGTGAAGATACACAAAATATTGATGGCAATGGGGACGAAACCGTTACACCAGACGGCGAACTGCCTGTTGCAGAAGATGTTACGCGAGATACAGATACGCCATCTGCGCAGAGTTCTGTATCAGAACAAAATGACGTATCGGAACCTTTTATTTCGGTACAGTATAATCATAAAAATCGGGATTTTACAAAAGAAGAGGCAATTAAATTTATACAAAAAGGAATGCATACCGAGCAACTTAGGGCAAAGCTTGAATATCTGGCAAAATCGCAGGGGGTTGATGTTAATTCGTTTGTAGAAAAAATCATATCGGCGCCCGAAAACGCTTATCGCACTTATCTTGAGCAGATGTACGGCAAGGGTAGCGAGGATGTTGAAATCGGAATGAAGATATATCGAGAAAAACAGTCAGATGAATATAAAAAGATAATGGCAGACCGCGAAAACAGCATATTAAGAGATGAGAAAAATAAGAGTGTTAACACGCGGATGGCAAGTGAATATTTAATTTTAAAAGAGCAAATGCCCGATGCGCCCGATTATAGCGAACTTCCTGATTCAGTGATTATAGAGGCGGCAGAGGGTAAACGTGATTTATACTCTGCATATCTGTGCTACCTACACAAAGAAAAATTAAAAATAGATGCTGCTAAAAAAATACAGACAGCGGCAAATGCTGCAAGTTCCGGCTCGATGGGTAAAAATGATGAAAATGTGATTTCTTCATCTGACAGAAATTTTTTGTCGGGACTTTGGAGTAAATAAATAAATCAGAAAAGGAAGAGATAATATTATGGCAAATGTAATTGCAAGTGCAAACAAATATGCAAACGAACTGGATAAGATGATAGTTCAGGAATCTAAAACAGGCTTTATGGCCGACGGTAAGTTTAAGGCAAGATTTACAGGGGCAAAGATTGTTAGTATGCCTCAAATTGATTTTGACGGTTTGGGTAACTATGACCGCGAAAATGGTTATTCAAAGGGTGGTATTAATTTTAAATATACCGATTATACACTTTCAAAAGAACGTAGCAAGCAACTCGTTATTGATGCGCAGGATGCTGATGAAACAGGTATTTCTTCGCTTGCGGGCAAGGTAGTTGGTGAATACACACGCACAAAGGTTAATCCCGAAATTGACGCGCACGTTATTTCAACTCTTTATAGTATTGCGAGTGAAAATGATAACGTTGAAGCGTTTGACAACACCGCTGTTGTTGAGGGAATGCTTGAATGCATTAACAAGGCAGAGGCGGCAAGCGGTTATACAAACGAGCAGATGGTTGCTTTTGTAGACCCTGTTATGTATGCGGCACTTATGACAAGTGATAAACTACAGCACAGTATTACGGTAAGTGATTTTGAACAGGGTGCCGTTAATTTAAAGGTGAAGATGCTTAACGGTTGCGCTATTATTCCAGTTGCGGCTGACAGAATGCGAACTGCGTACGATTTTAATGATACAGGTTTTGCGGCAAGTGACGACGCAGGATATATTAAGGCTATTGTTATGCCCAAGAACGCGGCATCTCTTGTAAAAAAGGTTGATAAGGTTGATATCTACACACCTGATATGGTACAGGATATGGATGCGTATAAAATTAATTTCCGTCTGTATTACGATTGCTTTGTTACAGATAATAAGAAAGGTCTTATTTTTGCAATCAGTGGTGAATAAAGATAAATAAATTTTAAAAAAGCGGTTGCGTGATGCAGCCGCTTTGCTATTTGGATAGGGGATTAAACGGATTGCCGCGTCGCGTTGCGACTCGCAATGACACCTCATCCGTCACTATGAGACACCTTATTCTCAAGGATAAGGTTTTTAGAGAGGGTGAATATATGTAGTAATGGGACAAGAGAAGAAAAAGTGGTATCAAAAGGGTGAGTTTGAGGATGGGTACCAATTTGGCGATGTTTTTAGAACGATAAGTAACGCAATAGTCGGAAATAATAAAAAAAATGAGCAAAAAAATACCGTTTTACAGAACAAAAAAGAAACACAGATAAAAAAGTCAAATAATTCTAATCTGACTTTTGGTGCTGTAAAAAACGGAAAGTTGGTTTTTGATGCGTCGGCACAAATGTATGGTTTTGCAAATGAAGATGAAAGGCAGAAATATATAAAGGAAAATCCTGAATTGTATGCTTCTATGGGTGGATATAAGTATGTACCGTCGGGTACGCCACTGAGAAATACCGAAAGTATAACAAAGAGTAATGATGCTATACAAAGAATTGTTGAAAGGTTTAAAAATACTGACAGTAAGAAGGTACAAGAAGCAATTAAAATAGCAGGCTCGGGTGAGTGGCAGGATGCTAATACTATGAAAAAATATACTGATACTGTAAATATGTATGTTAATGACTATGTTGCGCTTGAAAAGGTGGGATATTTTGATTATTTACCTGAGGATGAAAGAAAAGGGTATGCTGATGTGTTAAATGGTGCTAAAGAATTGGTAAATAATAATAAAAAACTATTTGCAGATTATGCCGATTCAAATGATTACAACAAGGCTATCTGGAATGATAAATATGGTTTAATGACATGGGATGAGTTAGAGGCTCAGGAAAGAAAAATAAAAGACAACCTATTAAAAAAGAACAACGATGGTACTGGGTCATTAAATGAATTACAGTATATAAAATCATTAAGAAATGGTTTTGAAAATCCAGAGGCATATAATAATTATGTTGAAGCGGTAAATATGCCTTTTGATGAACTTACAAAAGAATTTTTAGAAACTCACGGTGATTTGCAAAAGCTTAATCAAATTGAACGGTCAAGAGAAATAACATATGCTCAACAATACAGCGAATGGGGTTTTGAACTAAAAAAACAAGGCTATTCTGAAGAAGAAATATATCAAAAGCTTACAGATGATAGTGACGGATATTTTAAGATGTTAAAAGATGCAGAGGATAACCTACAAATAGACGAAAAATATGGTGGGATTGATGCGTTGCGGTCACAGTATGCTCTTTTAGAAGAATTGTATTATCATAGTTACAGTAATGAAAAAACAGCCGATTTGATTTTAACTGCGATGGAGGATGAAAATTATTCGTATTATGTTGATGAAGGAAAAAAGAAATTAAAAAGAAATAAATACATGACCGATACCGAATACGATGTCGCTTGTTACTATGAGGCAAAGGGCGGTAGGAATAGTAAGAAATATTTAGAAGAAGTTGAAGATGAACTGCAACGGCGTGAAATGAAGAATAGGGAACAAATATTTGCTTCTTTTGCTGATAAAATGCCAGTTACGGCAAGTGCTGCTTCTGTACCGCTTAATATAATAGCGGCAGGAGAACAGGTTGTGGATGCTGTAAAATTTATGACAACAGGCGATGTGGATTATAATACTAATGCGCTTGGGGCATCAACAATTCGAGGAACGGTTGCAAATAAGATTGATGATCCAATAGGAAGTTTTACATATAATACATTTATGTCGGGCATGGATAGTATTGCGGTCATGGGATTGTCGAAAGCAATTACAGGTAGCGGTGATATGGGTAGTGTTATACTTGGATTATCGGCAGCGGGTAGCGCTACTAACGATGCTATTAACCGTGGAATGAGTGATGGTTATGCGTTTGCAAACGGTGTGGCAGCAGGTGTCTTTGAAATGTTGTTTGAGAGCTGGTCGTTTGGTAAATTCTCAGAAGGGTTGGATAATTTAAGCCTTAAAGATATGCAAAATTTAAGTGGTTTTTTTGCAAAAAATCTTTGTAACAACGTATTAGAAGAAGAATATACCGAGATTGCTAATATTTCATATGACATTATATTTAATGGAAAATATTCACAGTATGAAACGGCGATTAAAAATTATATGATTTCTGGTTTTTCTGAAACGGAAGCAAAGAGGAAAGTGGCGTTAGAGCTTGCAGATAGGGTGGCAGAAGCTGCTGCGAGTGGCGCACTAATGAGTTTTGGATTTTCGAGTGGTGGTGTTGTTGGTACTGCGGTAGTAGATAAGATAAATAAAAATATTGATATGCTAACCCAAAAACTACAATCTGAAACTACAAATGCGGTTACTAAACCAATAAATAGTTATCCTGTGGAAAAACAGGGTATGATTAAGTCGTTTTTAAATTCTGTTGATAATGGATTAAATGATTTTGTTGAGCGTGTGAAAAACGGTAGTAAGAAATTTGAGAGATATAAGATTTCAGAGGTAAGTGCACGGGAAGCGGATGATATTAAAAATTTTCTTGGTATTGATGTGAAGGGGTACACACACAATATAAACAGTGATGGAATAAGGCATATACTTAAGCGGCACGGTGTTGACGGTCAACAAAACAGCACAATGTCAAAAGATAATGATATTGCTCGTATAGGTTGGGTTATTAAAAATTATGATAGTGTTGAATTATTAACAAAAGATGGAGAAAGCGGTACTAGTGCAGGATTTAAAGATAAATTTGGGAAACCCGCACCACAGATACGATACAGCAAAAAAATAAACGGCACCTACTATGTAGTAGAGGCCGTTTTTGAAAATGATTATAATAAATTGTGGGTGCAGTCAGCGTATTTGAAAAAAGATAAAGAAGGCGTTACGCAAGTGCCCGCTGAAAGTAAAAATACTAACCACGTAGCCTACGCCCGAAGCGAGTTTGCTTCTCCGCCTTCTATAAATAGTTTATCACAGGGTGGAGAAAAAGTCAATAAAGATTACATAGCAAAAGAAGCAAGCTCGCAAGAAGAGAATGCTTCTTTTTTTGATGATTATAATTCAGAAAAAAGAGTGCCCCCAATTAATCCCGATGAAGTTATTGAGGGGATTTGGGAAGATTCACCAAAAAGAGATAAAAACATTGTCGAAAAAAGTCGATTGGAAAGTGTTGAAAATGTTATGGAAAGTGATATAATTAAAGCAATACCACTTTCAAGATATGTTAATTCGTCAGATGATATATATGCTAATTCATCAAAAATCAAACCGATATCTAATTTCGAAGATATGGTTATACATGGTGACGCTTTTGGATTTCAAATTAATGATAAAGATGGTAATCCTATCGATAATTATAATGCTCTTGAGTTTGCAAATATTTTAAAAGAAGATCCAAATTATAATGGGGGAAATATTAGGCTTATTTCTTGTGAAAGTGGTTCAGTTGAGTTTGGTGCGGCTCAAATTTTGGCAAACGAATTGGGTGTTGAAGTGTTAGCTCCAACTGATATTGTATGGATTACGATAGATGGTGAAATGATTGTTGGACCGACTGAATTTGAGAATACAGGTGAATGGAAAATCTTCAAACCAAAGAGGAGGAAATAAGATGATTGGTGTTGATAGGTTTAAAGAAATATATAAAGATGATTTGTTGCCCTCAATTTATGATTTTATTGGCGAAAAACCTTATAAAGATAAAGATTTAGTTTTGAAGTATTTGAAAAGTGGAAAAAAAAGCGCAGTTGCACCTGCAAAAGTCAAAGATGTGATTACGAACGAATACATTAATATTGAACTTTGTTGTTATACGGATGGTCTTTATGCGTGGCGGAGCGATTTGATTTATTATGTGGATAAATATAATTTAAAATTACAAGATGATTTTGTCGACTATATAAAGCAAAAAGATATATGATAAAGTTGTTAAGTATCGGTTCAAAAAGCAGTAAACCAAATGAGATAATTATTCAGTGAAGGAGCACAAGGGGACGGTTCTGTTGTGTTGACAAATAGTGTTTGAATTGGTATAATTGGTTAGGGTGATGTTATGCCAAGACAGGCACGTAAGAAAAGTCAAAGCGGAATATACCATATAATGCTTCGAGGAATAAACGGACAGGTAATCTTTGAGGACGAGCAGGATAAAGAAAAATTTTTAGAAACATTAAAGACATATAAGGTAATAAGCGGATATAAGGTGTTTGCTTATTGCCTTATGTCAAATCATATACATTTATTATTAAAAATTGAAAAAGAAGATTTAGATTTAATAATTAAGCGCATAGCGGGCAGTTATGTATATTGGT
>CAYOVQ010000050.1:0-7803 GCA_964407485.1 uncultured Ruminococcus sp. | reverse complement strand
CTATAAAACAAACACGAGCGTTATCTGGAAATCTACTCATTTTTACCACTCCTTTTAAGTTGAATTATAACACACTCGTTATTAAAATCAAGTTTTTTAGAGCAACTTATTTTAAAAACTTTTAATTTGGCGATGTATGTGATATAATACATATGTAAGTCGAAATACAGGAATGTTTGTCTTAAAAAGGTTGTGTTTTATTGTGGAAACCAAAAGACAGTTGTATATAGTAATAAGTCAGACGGGAACAATTTTGTCGCGCTTGCTTAAATTTTTTACGGGTGCGCAGTATAATCACGCATCTATCGGTCTATCGCGTGATTTGGGGCAGATGTATTCCTTCGGTCGCCGCCATCCATATAATCCGTTTTGGGGCGGATTTGTCAAAGAGTCGATTAACGAGGGAACCTTTAAGCGATTTTATAAAACAAAGGCGGTAGTAATTGCCGTTGATATAAGTGAGGAACGTTACATAGAGCTTTGTGAAATGTTAAAGCAGATGCACAAAGAACGAAACCGTTATCGTTATAATTATCTGGGCGTTGGTCTTGCGGCATTCCGTATAGCCTATAAAAAGCAGAATTGCTTTTATTGTTCAGAATTTGTAAAGGACGTTTTAATAAAAGGGCAGGTTGAAGGCGCTGAGATGTTGATGTCTATTGTTCAACCTATACATTTTTTTGCTTTGCCGCATAAACAGTTGTATTGTGGTAGATTAAATGAATATTTTTATGATGCAAAAAATATATTACATAATCAAATTTAAAAACGCTTAACATCACCGAAAAATTTTTCATCGGTGATGTTTTTGATTATAAAAGTATAAAATAAACAATAATATGATATATGAAGATTTATTCTTGACAAGTTCTATGTATTGATAGTAAAATATAGTAGATATTATCTTGGGATATTATGACTTTTATTCTGTATTGGTAGGATGCAGATTTGTATTACATATTTTTAAAAAAACAAATGGAGGAAAATGCAATTTAATGGTTGAAAATAAAACAAAGCAAAAAAACGTTAATAAGACGAATACTAAAAAACAAAACAATTCTGCGGCAAAACGCGCGGTACAAAATCTTGTAAGCGGCGGTTCTGCTGAAAATACACAAACAAAAAAGACTTCTAAAACAAAAGGTACAAATACCGTTAAAAACACAAAGACATCGTCTAAAAAAACATCCGAAAAGAAATCTACTGCAAAAAAGCAACAGTACTATTCGGCACCTAAAAAGCGCAATTCTGCGCCAAAGGCGCCGCAAAAATCCGTAAGGATTATACCACTTGGCGGTTTGGGCGAGATAGGTAAAAATATCACCCTTTATGAATATGACGGCGATATGATACTTGTTGACTGCGGTATGACATTCCCTGATGAAGATACACCAGGTATCGATTCTGTAATTCCTGATTTTACCTATGTACTTGAGAATAAAGATAAAATCAAGGGTCTTGTTGTAACCCACGGTCACGAGGACCATATCGGCGCGATACCTTATCTGCTTAAAAACTTTAACGTACCAATATACGCAACCCGCTTAACCATTGGTCTTATATCGGGCAAACTTAAAGAGCATAAGTTGTTAGGTGACGCAAAATTAAATGAAGTTGCGGCAGGAAAGACTGTGACTCTTGGCAAATTTAATGTGGAATTTATTCACGTAAATCATTCAATTCCCGATGCGGTTGGCTTTGCTATTACCTGCGGCGCGGGTACAGTGGTGCATATGGGTGACTTTAAGATAGATACAACACCTATTGACGATTACGTTATAGATATTGCCCGTTTTGCTGAACTTGGCAAAAAAGGTGTACTCGCAATGTTGTCTGACTCTACCAATGCAGAGCGTTCGGGTTATACCATGTCAGAGCGTATTGTTGGTGAATCATTTTCTAATCTGTTTAAAAAAGCAGAGGGCCATCGCATAATTGTTGCAACCTTTTCATCAAACATTCATCGCATACAGCAGATTATTGATGAGGCTGTTCGATGCAAACGTAAGGTTGCAGTATCTGGCAGAAGTATGATAAACGTTGTAAATGTTGCGGCGGAACTTGGTTACCTTAACGTTCCAAGCGGTGTGCTTGTAGATATTGAAACAATCAAAAATTATGCACCGCACGAACTTGTAGTGATTACTACAGGCAGTCAGGGTGAGCCCATGTCGGCGCTATTTAGAATGGCATCATCCGAGCACCGTCAGGTAGAAATTAACCCAGGTGATATGATTATAATTTCGGCAACACCGATACCGGGTAATGAAAAACTTGTAAGTCGCGTTGTAAACGAACTTATGAAGCGCGGCGCCAATGTTGTATACGAAAAGATGTATGACGTTCACGTTTCGGGTCACGCTTGTCAGGAAGAACTTAAACTAATGTTAAGCGTTGTAAAGCCAAAGTATTTTATACCTGTTCACGGCGAGCAAAAGCATCTTTATAAACACGCGCAACTGGCGTACGCCATGGGCATAGAGTATAATAACGTTGTAATCGGTGCTAATGGTAATGTATTTGAGGTATCAAAACAGGGCATTAAATGCAGTGAAAACGTACCCGCAGGTCGTGTACTTGTAGACGGTCTGGGTGTAGGTGACGTTGGCAGTATAGTTCTTCGTGACCGTAAGCATTTGTCAGAAGACGGCATTATTGTGGTAAACGTTGCAATAGACAGTATTACACGTGAAGTTGTATCGGGTCCCGATATTGTGTCGCGCGGATTTGTTTATGTAAAAGAATCTGATGAACTTATGACTGGACTTGAAAACGTAGTGTGCAATGTGCTTGAAAACTGTTATGTTTTGGGTGTTAAGGATTGGAACACTATAAAAACACGTATCAAAGACGGTGTGGCAAAATTTTTATATAATAAGACTCATCGTTCACCGATGATACTACCAATCATATTGGAAGTTTGAGAACACGGCACTGTAAACAAATTTCTTTCAAACTTTATTGTTTAGACTTGTTTTTTAGATGCATTAGAAAGGAAGATTAAAATATATGAAGGTAATTTTATTAGCCGATGTAAAAGGAAAGGGTAAAAAAGGCGAACTTTGCAACGTATCTGACGGATACGCGCGCAACTTTTTGTTCCCTAAAAATTTAGCGATTGAGGCTGACTCTGCCGCGATGTCAGAACTTAAAAGCCGCGAGGCAGCAGCCGCTCATCACAAGCAAGAAGAGATTGACGCGGCAAAGGCAACTGCCGCAAAGTTAGAGGGTAAAAGTGTCACTGTTAAGGCCAAGGCAGGCAGTAACGGCAGACTTTTTGGCAGTGTAACCTCTAAAGAAATTGCAGAGCAGATTAAAACCGAGTTAGGTATTACGGTTGATCGCAAAAAAATGAGCGTTGCAGATATTAAAAACTTTGGCGATTATACCGCAGAAATTAAACTTTACACAGGCATTACAGCCAAAATTACAGTAAAGGTAACGGAGTAATTTTGTTATGGAAAATAACAGACTTATTTATGATATAGACAGTGGCAGACTGCCGTATTCTGTAAGCGCAGAACAGGCAGTGTTGGGCTCTATGATAATTGACCCTAAATGCATAGACGAAGTGGCTGTTGCGGCTAAAGCGGAGTATTTTTACATACCACAGCACAAAGAAATTTATTCGGCTATTTCATCTATGTATGAATTCAGTCAGGCTATAGATTTTGTGTCGTTGCTTGAACGATTAAAAAAAGACGGTGTTTATGACGAGGCGGGCGGTAAAGAATATCTTACCCAACTGGTGCAAAAAGTACCGTCATCAGCCAATGTGCTTACATATGTAGATATTATACGCGAGCATTATTATCAACGTGCGCTAATGAGCGCGGCACAGGGAATTATAAAAGATATCAATGATAACGCAATGGATTCGGGCAAGTTGTTAGACTCTGCCGAACAGCGCATCTATGAAATTCGTGACGGTAGAGAAATCGGCGGTCTTACCCACATTAAAGACGTACTGGTTGCAGAGACGTATGACCGTCTTACAAAGATGAACGACCCCGAAACACGTGACGATTACATAGGTATACCCTGCGGAATAAGCGAACTCGACAAGACCATAACAGGTCTTAATAAATCCGACCTGATTATTTTAGGCGCTCGCCCAGGTATGGGTAAAACGTCCTTTGCGCTTAATATTGCGCGCAATGTTGCGGTTAACGCGGGTAAAACGGTCTGCTTTTTCTCGCTTGAAATGTCGCGCGACCAGTTGGCGCAACGTCTGCTTTCGAGTGAAGCGGCAATTAAGAGTGAAAAATTACGCACGGGCGAACTTGAACCTGAAGAGTGGACAAGACTTCTTCAGGCGGGCGATAATCTTGCTAAAGCAGAGATATATTTTGATGAAAGTTCAAACATAACCGTTCCCGAAATGATGGCAAAACTTCGCAGAATGAAAAAACGCGATCTTGTTATAATTGACTATTTAGGTCTTATGCATTCGCCGCGTCATAGTGATAATCGCGTTCAAGAAATTTCAGAGATTACACGTAGCCTTAAAATAATGGCAAAGGAACTAAAAGTACCTGTAATCGCTTGCGCGCAGTTGTCGCGTGCTACTGAAACCAAGGGTAAGTCGCACAAGCCTATGCTTGCAGATTTGCGTGATTCAGGTTCAATCGAGCAGGACGCAGATATTGTACTGTTTTTGTACAGAGAGTCATACTATGACAGTGAAAAAGCGCCTGACGAGGATAAGAGTGACCAGACAAAATCAATGTGTCTTGTTGCAAAAAACCGACACGGTGAAGCCAATAAAGAAATTCAACTTCATTGGGACGGCGAACATACAAGATTTACATCGGTGGATGTGTTTAGATAATGTTAAAAAAAGCAACCGAAGCAATTACACGCTTCAATTTACTGCAAGATGCAAAGCATATCACGGTAGCACTTTCGGGCGGCGCCGATTCTATGGCGCTACTTAATTCGCTGTTGCAACTTAAAGACGAATTGGGCATTAAAAAGTTAAGCGCCGCTCACTTTAATCATCAAATACGCGGTGATGAGGCTTTGCGTGACCAAAAATTTGTACAACAGCAGTGCAAAAGATTAGGTGTAGAGTTGTATTTGGGCTCTGCCGATGTACCTGCGTATGCTAATGAGCATCATTTAAGTCTTGAACTTGCCGCACGCAAGTTAAGATATGATTTTTTTGAAGGCCTTGATACCGATGCTATTGCAACGGCGCACACCGCAAGTGATAATATTGAAACGGTGCTGTTTAATCTTACGCGTGGTACTGCTTTATCGGGGCTTTGCGGTATACCTGCTAAAAGGGATAGGTATATCCGTCCGTTAATTCTTTGCACCCGCGACGATATAGAGCAATACTGTTGTCAAAACGGTATAGAGTTTGTAACCGACAGTACAAATCTTTGTGACGATTATACCCGTAATAAGATAAGGCATAATGTTGTTCCTGTTTTAAAGTCTTTTAATTCTTCGGCAGAAAATGCCGTCAGCCGTATGACAGTATCACTGCGTGAAGATGAGGATTTTATAAACAGCACCGTAAACAAAGAATATGCCGTTTTATATAATGATAAAAAACTGTCATTGGACGGCTTTTACGGTTTGCATCCTGCCGTTGCCAAAAGAATGATTGCAAAATATTGTGAAGATACTGGTGTCCAAACCGATAATTTTCATATAAACGCAATTTATGATATTTGTCTTTCGGGTGGCAGAACAAGTCTTGCAGACAACAAAATTGCCATATCCGAAAACGGTATTCTAAAAGTGGAAGATTCAAAAAAACAACCTATAAACGTTGATTTTAAGGTTGAAATAACAGAACAAAACAATGATTTGTTTAAAAATTATGAAAAAGTTCATAATTTGTTATTAAAAAATGTATTAGACTGTGATAAAATAGTGGGAAAATTGGTGTTAAGGCAAAGGGTTGTCGGGGATACCGTTCGCCTAAAAAACAAGAACTGCACCAAAACGCTAAAAAAACTGTTTTGCGAATATAAAATTCCGCTTAAAGAGCGTGATGCGTGGCCCGTACTTGCCGATGATGATGGTGTTGTGTGGATATACAAAATCGGTGTAGCGCACCGTTGCGCCGCAGATCAAACAAGTCAAAAAATTTATAAAATAAATGTAGAAAAATCTTTTTGGGGGGACATCTAAAATGGAGAGAGACGTTAAAAGTATCTTAATTTCAGAAGAAGAGTTAAAACAGATTTGCAAACGTTTGGGCGAGCAGATAACCCGCGACTATAAGGGCAAAAAACTGCTTGTTGTAAGCGTTCTTAAAGGCGCGGTTGTGTTTATGGGCGACCTGCTTCGCGAGATTAAGTGCGACTGCATTATAGATTTTATTGCTGTTTCATCCTACAGCGGTACAAAAACTACAGGTGTGGTAAAATTTAAAAAAGACCTTGATATAGATCCCGACGGTATGGACATACTTATAGTTGAGGATATTTTGGATTCAGGTGTAACGCTTTCGTATTTAAGCGGTGTTCTTATGGGTAGAAATGCAAACAGCATTAAAATCTGTACCCTGCTTGACAAACCTGCTAACCGCAAGGCAGATATTGCCGCAGATTATGTTGGCAAAACCATCCCCGATGAGTTTGTTATTGGATACGGTCTTGATTATAACGAAAAATACAGAAATTTACCCTATGTGGGTATACTTGACCCGTCAGTTTACGGTGGCGAATAATTGAAAGGTGAGTAACTAATTTTGAAAAAGAACATTAAAAATATTCTGCTGATTATTTTAATTCCTGTCGTGTTGATAGCGTCGTTTTTTATAGCGGCAAAGGTTGCAGACACGACAGAGAAAGTAAAGTATAATGAAATTGTGAAAAAGGTTGAAGATAATGAAATTTCAGCCTTTACGCTCAATCTATACAGCGGTGATTTGACATATACTTTACGTGAAGATGGAAAGAAGTATCACTACAGTGTCGCTTCTCCCGAAATGTTTTTTAATGATGTAAATGAATTCATAAGGGTAAATAACAAAGAAAATCCCAAGGGTACGGATAAATTTATCGATTACGATTACATCGAAGGCGGACAGACTTCTTGGCTTGTAGCAATGATACCCAACATACTGCTTATCGGTGTTATGGTTGCTTTTGCGTTCTTGTTTATGAGAAAGATGAACGCATCTATGGGCAACGATAAGACAATGGGCTTTGGCAAGGCAAAGGTCCGTAAAGATGACGGCAGAAAAAAGACCACCTTTGCCGATGTTGCAGGCGCTGATGAAGAAAAGGAAGAAATGAAAGAGATTGTTGACTTCCTTAAAGACCCCAAAAAGTTTAACGAGTTGGGTGCCAGAATTCCCAAAGGTGTACTGCTTGTAGGCCCTCCAGGTACGGGTAAAACCTTACTTGCGCGTGCTGTTGCAGGTGAGGCTGGTGTGCCGTTTTTCTCGATTTCGGGTTCTGACTTTGTTGAAATGTTTGTAGGTGTGGGTGCATCGCGTGTGCGTGATTTGTTTGGTGAAGCCAAGAAAAATGCCCCTGCAATTATCTTTATAGACGAAATCGACGCCGTTGGCCGTCAGCGTGGCGCAGGTTTGGGCGGCGGTCACGATGAACGCGAGCAGACACTTAACCAATTGCTTGTTGAAATGGACGGTTTTGGCGCAAACGAGGGCGTTATCGTTATGGCGGCAACAAACCGCCCCGACATACTTGATAAAGCGCTGTTGCGTCCGGGTCGATTTGACCGTCAGATTACCGTAAATTATCCCGATGTAAAGGGCAGAGAAGAGATACTCAAGGTTCACTCACGCGGTAAGCCGTTGGGTCCTGATGTAAACCT
>CAYOVQ010000049.1:0-7858 GCA_964407485.1 uncultured Ruminococcus sp. | reverse complement strand
TTAGTTATTCTGGCAATAATATTTGTTCCAAAACTTCTCAAAAACACCGGTGATGAAATTGAGTGTCCTAACTTTGTAGGTATGACAATCGACGAGGTTAAGGAAAACGAGTATTTTTCATCATTTGAAATCGATTGGGAATACACTGCAAGCGATGAGTATGACAGCAACATTGTGTGCGATCAGTCTCAGTCTGAGGGTAAAAAACTTAAAAAAGGCGCAAAAATTACCCTTTATATAAGCACTGGTAAAACCAATATAAAGGTTCCTGACGTATACGGTAAGACCGAGTCTTATGCTATTTCAGAACTTAAATCAAAAGGCTTTGTTACAATAGTAAAACCAATAACCGATGATGAGGTTGAGGAAGGACTTGTTATAAGAACAGAACCCGTACGTACTACCGTCGTGGCCGAAGGCGCCGAGATTACGGTTTACGTAAGTGCAGGTAAAGAAGTGAAAATGATAGACATACCTCACGTTGTAGGTCTTACCAAAGATAAGGCAAAAAGCCTTATTGAAAAAGAAGGTCTTGTTGCCGAATTTGAAGAACGTGATCTTACTTCGGATGAAGATTATCCAAAGGGTTATGTTGTGGCGCAAGAGCCTGACGCCAATTCGAGCGAACAGGTTCCTGAGGGCACTACTATAAAGGTTTACATCAGCACGGGCGTTACTAACTACACCTTTGCGCCAACCGTTGCCATAAGAAATGATTTTACCAACTACGAGACAACAGGTCGCGTATCTCTTTGGTCAGAAGGAAAGATGATCAAAGAAAGCGGAAAGGTGGCTTTTTCTGAAATCAGCACCTACACGTTTGAAAAAATGACAGGCACCGATAAAGAACTTGAATATACCGTTAAGGTGCGCTTTGGTGACGATAGCGAGTATTACAGTTATGCAACAGTTAAGGTTGACGCATCCAAGGATAAAACTACCGAAATCAACAAAAAGACCGATTACAAAAAGTATGTATCTGAAACTTCAAGCGAGTCATCCGAGTCTTCGGAACCTGCTGACAGCAACGAAAACGGTGATGGCAGCGGTGAAGATGGAAACGGAACAGATAATACCACAACCGAGAATTAGTATTTATGACAGGTATACTTATTAAAGCAATTTCCGGCTTTTACTATGTCAACTGTGACGGTAATGTATACGAATGTAAAGCTAGGGGAAACTTTCGCAAAGCGGGGGTTTCCCCTGTTGTGGGTGATATAGTAGAGTTTACTTTAACCGACGCGATACACGGCATAGTAGAAAAAATTTGCGAACGCAAAAATTTATTTAACCGTCCACTTGTTGCCAATATTGATAAACTGTTTATCGTGTCGGCATACACAACCCCCGCGCCCGATACACTTATGATTGACAGGCTTTCAGCATTGGCGGTTTATAACAATATTGAACCCATAATTGTTTTTAACAAGGCAGATATGGGCGATTTTGATGCGTTTTATAACATCTATTCAAAATCAGGTTTTAAAACATATATTATTTCGGCAAAAGATAGCACAGGGCTTGACGCTTTGCGCCATGAAATGAACGACAGCGTGTGTGCTTTTTCGGGTAATTCGGGTGTGGGCAAGTCAAGCATATTAAATTCGCTTTTTCCTGACCTCAAACTTAAAACAGGAGAGGTAAGCGAGAAACTGGGCAGAGGTCGTCATACCACCCGACATACCGAACTCTTTTTTGTGGGCGACGGCACATATGTTGTTGATACACCTGGTTTTTCAACAGTGGATAACAACGAGGATTTATACAATTTTAAACAATCCCTTTCTGAATGTTTTTTAGATTTTGACGAGTATTTGGGCGGATGTAAATTTACCTCCTGCACTCACACAAGTGAAAAGGGTTGTGCTGTGATAGAGGCGGTAAATGTCGGCAAAATTCAAAAATCGCGTCATGACAGTTACGTTGCCTTGTGGCAAGAATTAAAAGATGTTTCTGCTTGGAGCAACAAAGTGAACAAATAATTTTTTGGGTTAGGATGATTTTATGCTTATCACCGTATTTTTAACGGGCATTGGTTTATCTATGGATGCCTTTGCAGTAGCCATTTGCAAAGGTCTTAAAATGCAAAAATTAAATTATAAACAAACCTTTTTAATCTCACTGTTTTTTGGCGGATTTCAGGCGCTTATGCCATTTGTCGGTTGGGTTTTAGGTCACAGTTTTAAAAATTATATCGAAAGTTTTGACCACTGGGTAGCGTTTGCGCTGTTGCTTTTTATAGGCGGTAAAATGATATACGAAGCCTTTAAAGGCGATGAAGATGATGACAGTGACAAATTTGATATAAAAGAATTATTCATTATGGCTATTGCCACAAGTATTGACGCGCTGGCCGTTGGTATCGCTTTTGCGATTGACGGTATTGATACCGCAGGCGCAATTCTTTTAGCAGTTTTAATTATAGGCATCACTACGTTTGCATTGTCGGCAATCGGTGTGTTTATCGGTCACAAGTTTGGCGCTGTGTATAAATCAAAAGCCGAACTTACTGGCGGTATAATCTTAATACTTATAGGCGTAAAAATTTTACTTGAACATTTAGGCATATTTTAAGTACTATGAACATTCTTAAAAGACCTATGCTTATCGCGGCGCTGGTGTGCTGTGTTGCGGCGTCGGTTTCACTTTATGATATATCAATTGCTGTTAAAATAGTAGCAGTGGCGGTGTTGTCGCTTATCATTTTAATTTTTTTTGGTAAATTAAAATACATAATCGTAGCGGTAACTGTAATTATTTTTGCGGTTAATCTCTTTGTTCAGTTTAATAAAATCGAACAGATAAAAACTTTTGACGCGCAAAAAGTAAGCGGCAGATTTCTTGTAACTGATGAACCGCTTGAATACGAAAATTTTAACATCTTTACCCTAAAGACAACCGACGGTAAAACCTTGCCAAAGGATACCAAGTATCTTGTCTTTGATTATAAAAAGACACAACTTTATTGTGGCGATATAATCGATGCCACGGTAAAAATCACGGCTATTGAAGATGGTGATGAATTTAGATTCTACGACTACGGTAACGGTATATATGCTACTGCTTCGGTTGTATCTTTTGAAAAAACCAATCTTTATAACCGCTTTTACAAATTTGCGGGCGATATACGTTCATATGTAAAAAACGCAATAAATCAGCGTTTTAGTGGCGATACGGCGGGTCTTTTACTGGCGCTCACTACGGGCGATAAATCATTGATTAGTAAAGAGTTTTCATTAAACGTAAATTCTACGGGTATCAGCCACGTTATTGTGGTTTCGGGTATGCACCTGTCAATAATTATGATGGCTGCATTTTTGCTTGTTGACAGACTTTTTTATAACAAATATATGTGCAGCCTTTTGTCGATTGGCGCAATAGTTGTTATAGGCGCGGTATGCGGTTTTACAATGTCGGTAATCAGAGCGGGGGTTATGTTTATAATCGGCGGTTTAGCGCCCCTTTTTAACCGTGATAACGATGCGTTAAGTTCATTGCTTACGGCGGTTACCGTAGTGCTTGCCGCGGCACCCTTTGCAATCGTTAATATATCTTTTCAACTGTCTGTGTTGTCAACGTTAGCGCTCATTTGGTTGGTGCCGTTTTATTCCCGATTTATAACCAAATTTTATAAAGATATTAAAATTTTAAGAATCGTAACCGACATCGGTTTATGCTCGGTATTTGCCATAATTTTTACACTGCCCGTAACTATAAAAACTTTCGGTTACGTATCGGTAGTAGCACCTATTACTAATCTGCTTATAAACTATCCGGTGACCGTAGCGCTTGTATTTAATATCGGCGCGTTGGTTTTATCGGCAATACCGTTTATGAAAATATTAAGCAATGTGTTGTTTTGGGTTGCAGGTCTGGCATCGCAATTTACGGTGTTTATTGTAAACAAGATTGCCGAACTTCCAATCACTACGGCAATTTTGCCGCAGAGAGTTCTTTGGTTTTCGATAGCACTTATTGCGGCGGTTATTGCGTTTGTGTACGTTTACGAATACAAATTAAAAAAGAAAAGAAGTGATTTTAATGCCGACAGTGTATGAAGACGAGTTAAAAAAACATATTTCGGGCAGGTCTTTTGCGCCCGTATATCTTATCTATGGCGATGACCCATATTTAAAGAATTACTATAAAGACGCTCTGGCAAAAAAGGCTTCTGACGGCGACCCGTTTTTTAATATGCAAAAGTTTGAGGGCGACTGCGATTTGCAAGAGGTTTTTGATGCTGTAAATCAGTTTCCTATGATGGCAGAGCGCAAAACCGTTACGCTTTGTGATTATGACTTTGAGCATTGCGCAAAAATTGATTTTGAACGGCTTACCCAACTAATCTCAAACACAAATGATACCTGCGTGCTTATCATCTGCTTTGATGCTATAGATTTCGATGCCAAAAAGGGCAGCAAAGAAAAAAAACTTCTCGACGCTGTAAACAAGGCGGGTGGTGCTTGCGCCGAAATAAATCACCGTACTGTTACCGCTATGATAAAAATTTTGTCAGACGGCGCAAAAAAACGCGGCTGTCACTTTGGTGAGATTGCCGCACGTTATCTGATTGAAGTTGCAGGCAACGATTTAAGTACCTTAAAAAACGAACTTGACAAACTCTGCGCTTATGTGGGTAGCGGCGATATCAATAAAGAGACAATCGATTTAGTATCGGTAAAATCTGTTGACGCGTCGGTGTATGAGTATGTAAAACAAATATTTGCAGGCAACGTATCACAGGCATTGTCTATGATTGACGATATGTTCTTTATGCGTATAGAACCGATGGCAATTTTAAGTGTTACGGCATCTTCTTACGTAGATATTTACCGCGCCTATACTGCAAATATTGCAGGCGCTAATAAATCGGATATTGCTACCGATTTTAAATATCCAAAAAACAAGTTGTTTTTAATAGACCGCGCTGCGCAAAATGCCAAAAAATTTAATAGCGTGAAGTTGCGGTTAAGTCTTGAATGTCTTGCCGCGGCGGATAAATCACTTAAAAGTTTTGGCGTCGACCCGCGTACAGTTCTTGAGCAACTTACGGTAAAACTTGTATATATTCTTGCAAAGGGTGAAGCGGTTGATTAAATTAAAGCAAGCCGTAATAGTAGAGGGCAAGTATGATAAAATAACCCTTGAAAACATTATTGATGCCACAATCATCACTACAAACGGTTTCAGCATTTTTAAAGATGCCAAAAAACGCGAACTCATACGGCTGTTAGCGGCAAAATGCGGTTTGATAGTCTTAACCGATTCGGATTCTGCAGGCGCGCTTATACGCTCGCATTTAAAGCAGATTTGCCCTGTGGGAACAATTACCAATGTTTATGTACCGCAACTTTGCGGTAAAGAAAAACGCAAAAGTAAACCATCAAAACAAGGGTTTTTAGGTGTTGAGGGGTTAGATAAACAGGTGATTATAAACGCGCTTGAGCGTAGCGGCATCACACAGTATGACGAGCAAATCTGCCCCCAACAAAAAATCACCAAAACCCAACTTTACATCTGTGGCTTATCAGGTAAAGAAAACAGTTCGTTTTTGCGCGACAGTCTGGCAGAGCATTTGAATTTGCCAAAAGGTATGTCTTGTAATGCATTTTTAGACTGCATTAACGCAGTATATGATTGCGACGAGTTCACAAAGGAGGTAAAACAATGGCAGAAAAACAAGCACGACGCGGACAAAAGGTAAAACTTATTTATATCATAAAAATACTTACCGAATTTACCGATGAAGAACATCCCTTATCCGCTACCGAAATTTGCGAAAAACTGGCAAATTACGACATTACTGCCGAAAGAAAGGCGATATATGACGATATTGAGTGCCTTATAAATGCAGGATATGATATCATAAGCACCCGCGTGCCAAAAAGCGGTTACTTTTTAGCCAGCCGTGATTTTGAACTGCCAGAGGTCTTTCTTTTGGGGGACGCAGTGCGTACCGCAAAATTTATCAGCGAAAAAAAGACCCGTGAACTCACCTCAAAACTCGATAAATTTTTAAGCCGTTATCAATCTAATCGCGGTCTTAACGGCATCTATATAGACGGTAGCAGTAAAACCCGTAATGAAGAAATTTTTTATAACATAGACCGCATTAACACCGCTATTGAAGAGGGTAAAAAGGTTTCTTTTAAATACGGTAAACGTGTTCTGCACAAGGGTAGACAGATTACCACCGAGTACAAAAACCGTGTTGTCAGCCCCTATGCTATGACTTGGCAGGACGACCATTATTATCTTATCTGCAACTATGAAAAGTACGATAATTTAATGAATCTGCGTGTTGACCGCATAAAAACCGTCGAGATTTGTAACGAGCCTGCTCGCCATTTCAGCGAGGTAAGCGATTATCGCGATACCTTTGACGTAGCCGACTACACAAGAAAACTTTTCGGTATGTTTGGCGGCGACACGCAAGAAATAAAACTGCGTTGCAACGCGCAAATGCTTGAACAGGCGACCGACCGCTTTGGTGACAGTATTTTTATCACAAACGTAACCGACACCAGTTTTGATTTTACGGTTAAAGCAGCCGTAAGTGAGGGCCTTGTCACTTGGATTATGAATTACAGCGACAAAATAGAGGTTATAAAACCCGATTCTCTGTGCCAAATGATAAAAGACAGGGCAGAGAAGATTTTGAAAATTTATAAGTAATTTTTTAGGAGTTTTAAAATGAAAAAAGTATTATCGGTTATATTATCTCTCGTTTTACTTTTAGTGTTTATACCCGTTGGCGCAAGCGCCCAAACCGCGCCGACTGTTACCGTAGTTAAAGTGAGGGGCACACCTGGTAGCACGGTGGATGTAAAAATATCAATTGAAAACAATCCTGGTATTATGGCAATGTCTTTTTGCGTGACCTACGACAGAGATGTTTTTGAATATGTAGGCTATACAGAGGGGTATCTTACAAACTATAATATCAAAGACCATAGTGATAAAGGTTACGTTTCATTTGTAAATATCGAAACCGAAGATAAAGCCGACAACGGCACCATGCTTACGCTCTCTTTTAAAATCAAAACAACCGCGGCAGAGGGCGAGTATGTAATAACACTTGCAAACGGCAATCCCACTGAATATGCCAACAGCCTGCACAACAGTTTTGCTAATTCAAAAGAGCAGTATATTGTGCCTGAGGTGAATTCGGGTAGCATCACGGTGAGTGATGCGCCTGTGGTTGCTTACGGTGATGTAAATGGCGACGGCAATATCAACAACCGCGACTACGCGTTGCTTATGCAGTATATTAATAAGTGGAATGTCGAAATCATAGAGTATGCCGCAGACGTTAATGCAGACGGCGCAATAAACAACCGTGACTATGCACTGCTTATGCAGTTTATTAATAAATGGGATGTAAAACTCGGATAATTATTTAATTTTGCATCATAACTATAAATACCGACAATTTTTTCTAAAAAACACTTGCATTTTGCATTTGATTATGATATAATCTATCGGCTAATGTATAAGTTAGCAAAAAATATTACACACATTCCGTATTATGCAGGTAGAGGTGTGACCGCTGATACAAAGGTCAGTACCGCAAGCTTTACGGGATGGAGGAAAAACCTCAGGAGGAAAAAACTATGGCAGTTGTATCAATGAAACAACTTCTTGAAGCAGGTGTACATTTTGGTCACCAGACAAGACGTTGGAATCCGAAAATGGCTGAGTACATTTTCACAGAAAGAAACGGTATCTACATTATCGACCTTCAGAAGACCGTTAAGAAACTTAACGAGGCTTATCTGTTTGCTCGCGACATCGCAGCAGCAGGCGGCGATATCCTTTTCGTAGGTACAAAGAAGCAGGCTCAGGATTCTGTTAA
>CAYOVQ010000048.1:0-8278 GCA_964407485.1 uncultured Ruminococcus sp. | reverse complement strand
TGAAGTCTTGGGTGTTGATAAATCAGCATCTGATGACGAACTAAAAAAAGCATATCGAAAACTCGCTAAAAAATATCACCCCGACCTTAATCCCGACGACAAGGTTGCCGAAAAGAATTTTAAAGAGGTTAACGAAGCCTATGAAATTCTTTCAAATCAAGAAAAACGTGCCCGTTATGACCAGTTTGGTCACGCAGGCGTTGACCCCAACTTTAACGCAGGCGGCGGTGGCGCCTATGGCGGCGGATTTGGCGGATTTGGTGATTTTGGAGACCTCGGTGATATATTAGGCAGTATGTTTGGCGGCGGATTTGGCGGACGGCAAGCAAAACCCAATGCTCCGCGTCGCGGCAATGATGCATCCGCTTCGGTAAATATCAGTTTTGAAGAGGCAGCAAAAGGTTGCAAAAAAACTGTAAAGGTTACTAAAATAGATAACTGCTCCGATTGCGGCGGCACAGGCTGTGAAAAAGGCAGCAGTGCTAAGACCTGCCCTGTTTGTCACGGTAGCGGTCAGGTAAGTTCGGTACAGCGCACACCTTTTGGTCAAATACAGACACAAACCGTCTGCAACCATTGTCACGGTTCGGGCAAAATTATAGATAAGCCCTGTCACACCTGCGCAGGCAAGGGCAGAATACGTCACACAGTAGAACAAACTGTGGAAATACCCGCAGGCATAGACGACGGTCAGGTTATATCGGTTCGCGGTGGCGGTGATGCAGGTGCAAACGGCGGTCCTTCGGGCAATCTGCGCATTAGTGTAAACGTTCGCCCGCACCCGATATTTGAGCGTGACGGATATGATATTTACTGCGAAATACCCATAACCTTTGCACAAGCGGCTTTGGGTGATGAAATCACTGTACCAACTCTTGACGGCAAGGTTAAATTCACCATTCACGAAGGTACGCAACCCGGTGATGAATTTAAACTTAAAGGCAAAGGTGTACAACGCCTTAACTATTCGGGTCGCGGCGACCAGTATGTAAAAATTGTAGTAGAAATACCCCGTGATTTGTCAAAATCCCAAAGAGAAAAACTTAAAGAATTTGATAAAATCACCGATGACAAAAACTACAAAAAGCAAAAATCTTTCTTTGAAAAGATTAAGGATTTTTTTGATTAAAGGAAAAGATAAGACACTGCTGAAATTCAGCAGTGTCTTATCTTTTATTGCTAATGTTACTTAAGCACGACATCCCACTTGTTTATATATTGCATAAGCAAGGCATAATCGCGATTGTTTATAACGTTATCGTCATTTACATCAGCGGCTCCCTTGTCAATCTTAACATCCCATTTATTAATATATTGCATAAGCAAGGCATAATCGCGATTGTTGATATGTCCGTCACGGTTTACGTCTCCGCTCACCGACTCCATCTCTTCAAGAATTACATTAAATGTATATTTCTCACCAAACAATTTTACCGCAACGGGATATGCACCTGCCTCGGTCCAAGGGGTTTCATAACTTTGACCATCATCAAAGCCCAATATACCGTATGTTTTATTGTTAAACTTAACGTATCCGTTCTCATCACTTTGCAGAATAGTTCCGTCATTTAACGTAATAGTATATGACGGGGTATAAACATAGTATTGCCACTCAAGATCGTAATCGTCTGTTATGGGATTGTACTCGTAGTCGGTAATATAGTCCCAGTCTTTAAGAAGTGTAACATCTTCAAACTCAACGCTTTGCGCAGGGTTAGGTAGCACCGTCACATTAAAGGTATACTCCTCGCCAAACATTATCGCTGTTGCGCTGTGTTCCCCTACCGTCCACTGATTTTCAATATCCTGATCGTCCAGCAAATCGTCATAACCAAAAAGGACGCCGTTATACTCAACGTAACCCAATTCATTACTGTGCAAAACCGTGCCGTCGTTTAAAGTCACGGTATATACGGGAGCATAATAATAAATTGTTATAGGCTCGGTAATCTCTACACCTAAAATATCATTCCAATCCTCATCAATAATAATACAATCCCAACCCTCATAAAGCGTTATATCATTGAACTCGATGCTCTGAATAGGGTTTTCCTCTATGGTTACGTTAAAGGTACCGATAATACCAAAAATCTCACCTGTTGCCAAATGCGTTCCTATAGTCCAAGGGGTTTCAGCGCTTTGAGCATCATCGCAATAGCAATAAATCTCTTCGCCGTCATATTGAATGGTTCCGTATTGGTCGCTTTGCAAAACGGTGCCATCCTTTAAGGTTACACTAAAAGACGGTGAATAATAATAATGTGTATATGCATAGTAAAATTCATCGGTTTCGGGATCATATTCTTCGATATCATAACCGTTTATACCGTCGTATACGGTTATATCATTTAATTTAACAGATTTTATATCAGTTTTGGTAACCTCGACTTTAAAACTGCCAGTCTCGGTATCATCATAAAAATCAGCAATAAAACCGTAGGTTTTTCCCACTTCAAGATAGCAATAAATAACAAAGTTTGCATCCTCTGCCGAATCATCACCGCTTGTGATATATTCACTGTCAGAATCAACTATATAACCTACTGTATCATAATCGCCTGTTGAGTAGAACTTGTAGACACAACTTTCAGGCGCGACAAACCAGAAAGAACCGTAGTCTTCCGCTGTGTTAAGAATTATTTCGGTTTTCATATCAAGAACGCCATAGCCTAAATACTCCGCCGACACAGGCAGCGCGCAAGCAAGCAACGCAATTACCGCAATTATACAGAACAAACTTTTTAGTACCTTTTTCATTTTGATTTCCTCCTGAAAATATTGATAGTATTTT
This sequence comes from uncultured Ruminococcus sp., assembly GCA_964407485.1. Lineage (GTDB taxonomy): Bacteria > Bacillota > Clostridia > Oscillospirales > Acutalibacteraceae > UBA737. The sequence continues at coordinate 5,487 of CAYOVQ010000048.1, read as the reverse complement.
TAATTCTCATAATTAATTAAAAACACCGCTTTATACCGTCAGTCTATCACTTATCGACTAAATTGTCAAGTAACAATATTGTAACAAAAAGGCAGAGATGCTATGCTACATCTCTGCCTTTAATTATTATTTTGTTACCGCCATAGCCTCTAACTGTTCTTGATAAGCCTTTGGCTTTTCGGTTGTGCCGTGCTCGCCCGCTGGATGATACGTAGGCACGATTGATTCGACAAAACCTTTTACCTTTTCAGGTTCTTCATAACAAATATGCATAAGTTGTTCGATATTATTAAACAACTCGTCGGCGTCAAAATCAGTGGGATTGCAAATGTTTATAAGTTTGTTTGGTGTGGTACGCAAGCCCTCGGTTTCCATAAGGCGTTCTTCGTAAAGTTTTTCACCTGGGCGAAGACCTGTGTACTCGACCTTAATATCAACATCGGGTTTGAGTCCCGAAAGTCTTATAAGATTTCGCGCAAGTGTGTCAATCTTTACAGGTGCGCCCATATCAAGTACAAATATTTCACCGCCTGCGGCATAGGTACCTGCCTGCAACACAAGACTTACCGCCTCGGGTATGGTCATAAAATAACGTATAATATCGGGATGTGTAACACGTACAGGACCACCCTTTGCAATCTGCTTTTTAAACACAGGCACTACCGAGCCGTTAGAGCCTAAGACGTTGCCAAAACGCACCGCAACAAACTCGGTCTTGACCTTTTCTTCGCCTTTTACAAACCTGTCATTAACCTCGCTGTCATCATGCTCGTAAAGAGGTCGTAATTTGTCAAATTTACCGTCTTTGATAAGTTTATCAAAAGACTGTACAACCATTTCACAAAGACGCTTACTGGCGCCCATAATATTGGTTGGGTTAACTGCCTTATCGGTGCTGATAAGAACAAAACGCTCACAACCGTTAAGCGCTGCCGCAAAAGCAGTTTTATACGTGCCCAACACATTGTTTTTTATGGCTTCACAGGGACTGTGCTCCATAAGCGGCACATGTTTGTGAGCCGCGGCGTGATACACAACCTCGGGTTTATATTTTTGAAAAACGTCAAATATTTTACGACTGTCACGCACCGAACCTATAAGTACATCTAAATCAAGTTGGGGGCAGTTTTCACGCAGTTCTTGCTCTATATCATAAGCGTTGTTTTCATAAATATCGAAAATAACAAGTTTACGCGGCTTGTGTTCGGCAATCTGACGGCACAACTCACTGCCGATAGAACCACCGCCACCCGTGACAAGAATTGTCTTATCTTGTAAAAAGGTGAAAATTTCGCCCATATCAACGGTAATTGGCTCGCGACCAAGCAAATCTTCAATCGCAACGTCTGCCAATTTATTTCTTCCGACTTCACCGTCTTTAAGTTTAAAAATATCGGGCAATATTTTTAATTCGCACTCTGTTTCTTTACATATCTCAAGTATTTCTTTTTTGTCGGTAGGTGTAATTGTGGGAATAGTTATATATATCTTGTCAACGTTAAACTTATGCACCATAGCAGGTATATCATATCGGTTACCTGATATGCACAAATCGTCGATATATCTGCCTATTTTATGAGGGTTATCATCGATAAGGCAAACAACTTTGTCGGTAGAATCAGTTGCAAGATTCATATCGTGAAGTATCATTCGGCCTGCTGCGCCTGCGCCAACAAGCATAACACGTGACGATTTTTTTGAACGCGCAACATTACGACGACTGCGCTCAAGCAAAACAAAACGGTATGAAAATCTTACAAGCAATACAAGAATAAACTGAACAAGCGCGCCAAAGAAATAATATGTAATGGGCATACGGTTAAAAATCAAGGTTATTGCTACCGTATGAAAAACAAAGGTCGTCACTGAAGAATAAACAACATTAAAAAATTCGCGATAACTTGCAAAGGTCCATATACTGCGATAAAGTTTAAAAAAAGAGAACACCAACAAACAGAAAACCGTGTTTATAGGTATAAACTTAAACCATGCCTCTATATATTCGGGCGCATCGTTTATAAGTGTATTGATTTTGCAGTCAAATCTTAACCAAAGCGCGAGAAAATAAGAAAAATTAACTACAAACGCATCATATATGAACAATAATAATTTTGCAATACCACTGCGGCTTATAGAAAATTTTGTTTTTTTAGTATCCTTCATAATACCCCTCTAAACAACATATATGCTATATATTTTACATCATATTCAACAAACTGTCAAGTGGTATAAAAACCGCACTTGTATATACATATAAAAACCGCACTTGTATATACAAATGCGGTTTTTATACATTAATTGTTTGAAATTAAAATCATTTTATCATTTGAGAGCGTATTTTCGCCGATTTCATTTATTTCTTTTATTTCTTCCACATTGGCAAAGTACCGTCTTGCTATATCCCAGATATTTTCACCCTCACTTGCAAAATACACTGTCATAGCGCCGTGATTTAATTTATTAATAGGTTTGTCTTCCTTTACCTTTATATCTACAATCAAAGGCAGGTCGTTAATTTTATATATTGCCGCGCAAATGTTCAAATCCACACGCAGTTCCATGCTGTCATTGCCTGTAAGCGTGTAATTAGAACCCGTTACGGTAATATTCGGCGAGCATTTAAAATTGCCCTCGCCCACGTTCATTGGATGCGTATAGTCAAACTCTATCGACTTTTCATAAAAGATGGGAACCTCTTCGCTGTTTTGCGCTATTATATAAGCCGTAACCGTGCCTTTTACAACCATACTCCCCGATTCAAATCTGACGCTATCCGTTTTAACGTCACACCACATATCAGACACCGTAGATATTTCGCCGTTGGTAAACTCTATATTTTTTTTACAGTTAAAAGTTTGATTTACATTATCGCATATTTTGTTAAAGCACACCTCGTTTTTGCTGATATCCGCTTCGTATTTGCGAGAATAAGCATCAAGTATAACATCAACGTCATTATTGCAACAACACTCGCTTGTTATAAGCAGTTTAGCGCAGAGCGAAAAACGTCTGCATTCGCCCGATGCCGAAGAACGCGGTTTTATTTCAAGATGGGCAATATACACCTTTGAGTCACAGTCACACTGGTCGGTAATACCGTCAATCTCTATAAGTTGGCTAAAAGGTAATCTGCAACGTACCGTCTGTGTGACGCCGTTTTCAGCAGAATACAAAATTTTTACTATCATATCGCCCTTGACAACAGCTTTGCCTGCAAGAATTTTGTTGTCGGTAACTGAGGCTTCTGCATCATACCGTATGACATAGCGAATATCGGGCTGTCCCGACCCTAATTCAATTTCTTCTTCTAAAATCAAATATTTATCGGCAACTCCCATAGGTACCGTGGCAGGAATACTGCCCCTTAACAACTCTATATTGCAGTCATCAACATCAGACACTACATCGGTATGCTTGCGGCGGGTAAGCGTAACATATATGCCCGCCGCCCCATGAATATCAATTTTTCGGCTGGTTACAGCACGGCAGTTTATGTATTCGCATTTTGTTTTTACAACAAGGCAGGTGCCGTCGGTATTTATGCCCGTATCAAACGTTTTTGAAAAAGGATACTGATACTCATAAGAACTGATACAGTTATCCGTACCGCAATATATAACCGAAACCGTTATGCAACCCTCTGCCGAAACAGTGTTACCGCTTATAGATTTAGACGATATACGCGACACGGCACGACATTTTAAAATTTTAGATATATCAGCATAATAATCAGGTAAAGTAAAATCTATATCAATGGGTTGCTCTGCCGATTCATTAAATACTGTTTCGATAGAAAAAACACTTGTTTTAATATTTTTTTGCTCCATTTATATACACGCTCCAAAAAAACTTTTTACTAAAGTTTATTCAAAAAAAGCGCGTATTATTACAAAAAAAGGTGTAAAACGCGGTGATGACGGCTGCAAAATTGTATCGGTAAGGATGAAAGACGAACTAATTGAACGATTAGATGATTTATCCTCAAAAACCGATCGCTCACGCAACGAACTTATAAATTTGCTTTTAAATGCAGCTGTTGATATTGTGAAAATAGAAGAATAATAAACAAAACCGCTTGGCAATTTAATATTGCCAAGCGGTTTTGTTATAAAATAAAATTATCTTAAAATCATTCCTGTTCTTCTGCCTCAGGTATCTCACACTCAAGATATCCGTTTTTGATACGGTTTTTTTGTGTCAGACGGTCAAATACCGTAAGTGCGCCTAAAACTGCCGAAAAAATTGCAGCAACCGTTCCTATAAACTTTAAAAACTTTTTCATAAACATATCCCCCTTTTTTATCCTTTGCAATTTAATAATCTTACTTTTCTTATTAAAAGTCAAGTTTTTTTACATAAACGGTGCAAAAAGATGAAGAATTGCCCGCTTAAGCCGTACAAACCACGGCGATTTTTTTAATTTTTTAATTGTCATTTCCTCACACTGCAAAAGCAGAGTGTTAAAATGTTCTTTTATGTCATATACAGTTTTATTATCACACATCCATATTCCACACTCAAAGTGCATTATAAAACTGCGATAATCCATATTTACGGTGCCAACCGTGGCAACGCTGTCATCAGATACAAAAAACTTTGAGTGTATAAATCCGGGTGTGTATTCATAAATTTTTACCCCTGCTTCCAGTAAATCGTAATAATTATACTGTGTCACGGGATGCACATACCATTTATCAGGTATATGCGGTGTGATAATACGCACATCAATGCCCGATTTTGCGGCAAGTCGCAGACATTCTTTCATAGAATTATCAATTATAAGATACGGTGTCGCAATATAAACATAACGCTGCGCTGAATTAAGTATCTGCATATAAATGCCTTCGGCAGGATTTTTATTATCAAGCGGACCGTCGGCGTATGGTAGCAAAAAGCCTTTTTCAAGAACCTTTTCTTCTGAAATATGTTCTGCAATATCAATTGCTTTCCCCGTGGTGAACTCCCATGTGCTGCAAAACATTGCCAAAAAGCTTTTAACGGCATCGCCCTTTATAATTGCGGCGCAGTCCATCCAATAACCGAAACGCTCAAGCTGATTTATATATTCATCAGCAAGGTTAAGACCTCCCGTTACCGCAACCTTACCGTCTATAACCACTATTTTACGGTGGTTACGATTGTTCATAAAAATATCCATAGACGGACGTATCTTGTTAAACACGGCAACATCTATACCTTTTTTACGAAGACGTTTGATAAAGGTTTTGTTCTGACGCTTGATAGAACCGAAATCGTCAAACAATACCTTAACCTCTACGCCTTCGCGTACCTTGCGCTCAAGAATATCACAAACCGAAGACCACATTTTACCCTCGGCAATAATAAAAAATTCGATAAAGATATATTTTTGTGCTTTTTCAAGTTCCTCTAAAAAGCGAGGTAAAAATACTTCGCCCGGCGCCAGAAATTCACAAGATGAATTTTTATAAAGCGGGTATCCCGACTCAAGTGTCAAATAATCAGCCT
>CAYOVQ010000047.1:0-8378 GCA_964407485.1 uncultured Ruminococcus sp. | reverse complement strand
CTCAAGCTCGCGAACAGAAGCTCCGGCTTTTGCGGCTTTTAACATCTCGTCTGCAAGCCCTTCATTGTCAGCTGCCAGAATTGCACGCGCATGACCTGCGGTAATTTCGCCGTTTTCTAAAGCGGATAAGGCGTTTTCGTCAAGATTCAAAAGGCGCAAAGCGTTTGTAACGGCGCTTCGCGATTTGCCAACACTTTCGGCAACCTGCTCTTGCGTAAGACCGTAGCTGTCAATAAGCGTGCGATAGCCCTGCGCCTCTTCAACGGCATTAAGGTCTTCGCGCTGCAAATTTTCTATAAGCGCGATTTCATAATAGTTTTTATCATCGAGTTCTTTTATAACAACAGGCACCTCATCAAGTCCTGCCATACGGCAAGCGCGCCAACGGCGCTCGCCAGCCACAATTTGATAAACACCGCTTGATGTCGGGCGCACAACTATCGGCTGAATGAGTCCGTGTTTTTGAATACTTTCGGCAAGTTCAGCAAGCGCATCCTCATCAAAATTTGTTCTCGGTTGGTTGCGATTGGGTTCTATTTCGGTAAGGCGTAGGGTTACAACACCCTTTTCGTCGGTTGCGTTTTCATTAAACAGAGCCTCTAATCCTCTGCCCAAACCGCCTTTTTTTGCTGCTGCCATAGCCTATCCCCTCCTGTTTTTCTTTAAAAATTCTTTTGCAAGGTCATTATACGCGATACAACCCTTTGAACGTTTATCATAATACTGTATAGGACAACCAAAACTTGGCGCCTCTGAAAGTCTTACACCACGCGGAATGACCGTTTTGTAAAGTTTGTTTGCAAAAAACTTCTTTATTTCGGCAACTACCTGCTGTGTAAGATTGAGTCTGCCGTCAAACATGGTAAGTACAATACCCTCAATTTCGAGGGTTGGATTATAAAGTCGCTTGACCTGACGCACCGATGCCATAAGTTGCGAAAGACCCTCAAGCGCAAAATACTCACACTGAATAGGAACCAATACAGTGTCGCCTGCGTTAAGCGCATTTATTGTTATAAGCCCTAAAGATGGCGGACAATCAATGAATATGTAATCATATTTTTCGCGTATGGGCGCTAATGCGTTTTTAAGCGCCGACTCGCGATGCTCGGTTTCTATCAAATCAACCTCGGCTGCGGCAAGATCCATAGAAGCGGGGATAACATCAACATTTTTGAACTGCGTTTTAACTATCGCATTTTCCGCTTTTGCTGTACCAATAAGCAACTCGTATGCGGTAGCGCCGCCCTGTTTTTTACTTATTCCGTATCCGCTTGTTGAATTGCCCTGTGGGTCGGCATCAACAAGCAAAACTTTTTTACCTGCAAGTCCGATACCTGCTACAAGGTTTACCGCGGTGGTGGTTTTGCCAACACCGCCTTTTTGGTTAACAACAGATATTATTTTACCCAAAACAACTTCCTCCGTAAATGTATTTAATATGAAAGTACTTTAAAGTTTAATATATAATATATAAATATAATGCAAAAGACAACTATGTTTCACGTGAAACATCGTTGTCTTTATTATACACACAAACTCACTCGTTGTAAATAGGATTTTTATTATTTATCTCCCGACCTGAATAGAAGCGACATAAGAAAGCCAAAAAAAATTGCAGCGCTGATTCCTGCCGCGGTTGCAGTAAGTCCTCCGCAAAAAATTCCTATAAAGCCATATTGCTCTACCGCCTCGACAACTCCGTTTGCAAGCGAATAACCAAACCCCGTAAGCGGAACAGTGGCACCTGCCCCCGCAAACTTTACAATTGGCGCATAAACTCCGATTGCTGTAAGCAACACGCCCGACACAACGTAACAGGTTAATATTCGCGCCGGGGTCAATTTTGTGTAGTCTATAAGTATCTGTCCTAAAAAACAGATAAAGCCGCCAACAAAAAACGCCTTCAGACAATCAATAAATAAATCCATAGTATCACCCTTCAATGTTTCACGTGAAACATCATTTAGATTTATTGTTTGCCGTCACAGGCGTTTTATTCAGTCCAATTCAAATTAAACTGTTTGTTTATTGCCTCTTTTACTGATTTTGCGTCTAAATTCTTAACACGTACACTGTCTGCATTTTCGCTTCGCACGGTCAATTTTACTTTACAGGAATTGAATTTTCTGTCGGCAGGGGTTTGTGAAATTTTTATAACCCCTATCTTGTTTTTTTCGCAATACAGTTCACGCACGGTAAATCCCACAGAACCGCACGCCAAAACGAAATCAGCCACCCGAAGTTCCCCGTGTCTATATCCGTGATAGCAAACACTTGCATAATAAGCATCTACGCATAGCGCAACCACCGTCAAAAACAACATAAAGCGGTCAAAATACGGAAAAAGCACCATAAGCGTCGCCCCTGCGCCTATTATAGCGAGAGCAACTAATGTCGGAACATATAAAAACCTATTAAGATTAAATCTTGTTTGCTTGGGTGACACGCTTTTGCCTTTTGGCTTCAAAAAAGGAAAATGTTCTTTTAGTTGCTGTTCCAACTCGGTATGCCTTGCCACAGGAACTATGACGGCTCTTTCCCCTCTGCCATCGCCGTACCCACCAACCGAGGCTTTCATAGAATACCTTTTAAGCAATCTCATAAGTGGTGTTTGTTCAAAGCAGAGATTATTTACCTTTGATTTCCTAAATATTATTTTTTTGCGCGCAAAAAAGCCCGATTGTATTTCAACGCTGTTTTTACCGCTTTTTAACTTGAAATTGATGTTTTTTAAGAAAGATAGCAAAAAAGACACGCTGTATGCAATAAGCAAAATGATAGTCACGGTGTTGACTATGGGTGGAAAAACATTGTTAAATTTGTTAGATATATTACTTATCTCGCTTAACAGCATATCAGATATCGCAACGCCTACCAGGTCGCTGGCTTTATTAATAACAGGCACACCAACTATTATACCCGTTGCCGCCGACGACGTGCTTGCGGCAAGCAACGCTATACTAAATGCCGAATATTTAATTACCGTTCTTTCTTCTTCACCATACACAAGTTTAAAAAGCCTTTTTGCGTCGTTTGTATGCATTTTAAACTTAAAATCACTCTTTTGGGGTGTTCCTGCTTCAGTGTTAACCGCGCAATCTACGCTATGAAAGACAAAATCAAGAATATTTTGTTTTAACGATATACTCGAAAGCCGCGAAATCTCTATAACGGCGCACGATTTAATCAAAACCCCTTTTCTGACCGTTACATAACGGTCAGAAACCGTAATGCTTATCGAACGCCAGCCCACGACCGCTACGGCGAGTATAAAGGCAAAGGCGGCAAGTTCAAGCGAAAGCAGACCGTTTATTTCACCCTTTGTGACATACTGTATTAACGCTCGTATGAGCGGAAGTATCAAAACAAACAGATACGGCTTCATAAGTCTGAAAATCATTATAGGATGAGCCTTAAAAGTAGTTTTAATCATTTTGTTTTACCCTCAAGTTATCAAGCAGATATTCTGCATTAACATTCTCAATTTCAGGTATAAGCATCCAACCGCGAGCCGCCTTTAGCATAACACACTTCATTTTCATAACCGTTGACAACGGTGTAGAAAAACTTTGCGCAAAAACGAGGCGCGGGTACGGCATTATATTAGTTGTCCTTATGATAACACCCTTTGTAATGCTGATAGAGTTTTCATCAACATTAATTTTATAACTTTTAAAATAAAACGGCACATAAACAAAAGCAAAAACCAATCCTAACGTCGCAATTATTGCGGCAGGCAACAAAAACCATAGGGTATATCGGCTAAAAAAAGCAATCGCCGCGCAAAGCAGAGCAAAGACAAATATAATTCGCATTTGCCACAGCAGGCGCGTCTTTTTAGGTAGCAAAAAGGTCATATAAGCACCTCCTAGTTAGACTTTTTAATTTTGTCCCAATACTCCTTAAAACTTTGTTCGTTTTTATTATCACCAAAGTTATAATAAACCTTGTTTTTTATATTATCAGGCAAATATTGTTGGTTTACATAATGCATAGGGTATGAGTGGGGATAAAGATAATGCTGTCCCTTTATCACGGCATCCTCGCCGTCGAAATGTTTGTTTTGCAAATGCCGCGGTATATCGCCGCCCACACCGCGTTCAACATCTGCCATAGCCGCATTTATAGCGTCGTGTGCCGAGGCCGATTTAGGACTTGTTGCAACAAGTATTACAGCATTTGCAAGGGGTAGTCTTGCTTCGGGCAAACCCACCGTCATAGCGGTATCAACCGCCGCCTTAACTATGGGAATTATCTGCGGATATGCAAGACCCACGTCCTCGTTGGCACACACAAGAAGTCGTCTGCAAGCGCTGGGCAAGTCACCAGCGGCAAGCAATCTCGCAAGGTAGTAAACTGCGGCATCGGGGTCAGAGCCGCGCATAGATTTTTGGTACGCCGAAACAATGTCGTAATGCTCGTCACCCTCGCGGTCATAGCGCACCGAATTGCCTGACAGTATCTGCTCAACAGTGTCGTCTGACAGTTCGGCTGTGTTGGTGTTTGCAGTTAACATAACGCACAACTCTAACATATTAAGAGAACGGCGCACGTCGCCTGCGGCGGCGCGAGCAATTTTGTTTATGTTGTCGTCACTTGCCGTAATCTCTTTGCCGTGTTCGCCGCTTAAAATACCTAGCACGCGTTTTAAAACCTCTGCTATATCATCGCTCGAAAGTGATTTAAACTCAAACACTGTAGAGCGGCTTAAGATTGCATTGTAAACGTAAAAATACGGATTTTCGGTGGTTGACGCAATAAGTGTAATATCGCCGTTTTCGATATAGGACAACAGTATCTGCTGTTGCTTTTTATTAAAGTACTGAATCTCATCAAGGTAAAGCAAAATGCCATGGCTTGCTTCCATTGTACCTATTTCGCCTATTATTTCTTTAATATCGGCGGTGGATGCCGTTGTTGCATTAAGATAACACAGTTTTTTGCCTGTCTGTGACGCAATAATTTTTGCAACGGTGGTCTTGCCCACGCCTGACGGACCGTAGAATATTAAATTTGGTATTTCGCCAGACTCGATTATTTTGCGCAGTATTTTGCCCTCTCCTAAAAGATGGCGCTGTCCTGCTACCTCATCAATATTTTTTGGTCTAACCCTATCTGCAAGCGGTGTTTGCATCGCATACCACTCCTTAAACTCTATTATTACTATTATTTTACATTAAAACTTATTCTTTTTCAACCGAAATAAACATAAATATATACGGGTGAAAATATGAAAAAAACGGTTTTTATTAAAAATGCCGCTATACTTACCGTATCGTCTTTGATTTTGCGGTTTGCGGGTATAATATTTAAAGTCTGGCTCGCCGCAAAAATAGGCGCCGAGGGCATAGGACTTTACCAACTTGTCTTTTCGGTATATATGTTTGCCGCAACCTTTGCTACAAGCGGCATCTGCACCGCGGTCACGCGCCTTGTAAACGAAGAGTTGGTTTTAGGCAACAAAGAAGGCGTTAAACAAATTATGCGCCGCTGTGTGCAGATTTCGTGTGTTATTGCCGCTTTTACAATAATTATACTGTTTTTTGGCGCGGATTTTATAGCAACAAAATTGTTGCGCGAATCTGGTGCCGCGTTATCCCTCAAAATCCTTGCGTTTTCCCTGCCGTTTATGGGCATTTGCAGTTGTTTAAAAGGCTATTTTATAGCCAGACGAAAAGCAACGCCCTCGTCTTTTTCTCAACTGCTTGAACAGGCGGTGCGAATTGTCGTTATTATGGTTTTGCTCACACAAATAAAAACGCAAAACACTTCTCTTATGTGCGCCGCAGTGTTGTTGGGCGACACGATAGCAGAGGCGGTCTCTTGCGCGTATGTTTACATCCGTTATCGAATAGATTTTAGCAAACTTAAAATTAACACCCTTGCCACACGCAAACCGTATAAACTGTTGCCCGCAATATCACATATCGCTCTGCCCATTACCGCAGGCAGATACCTTAACTCTCTGCTCCGCACGATAGAAAACATTTTAGTGCCTATTTGCCTGTCAAACTCAATATTAGGCGGCAACGGAATATCCCTTTTTGGTATGATAAAGGGTATGGCACTACCGTTGCTTTTCTTTCCGTCAACATTGCTTAACGCGCTATCCACACTGCTAATACCTGAAATATCCGAAGCGTCGGTACGAGGAAGACGCGCGGTAGTGCAAAGTATATCCTACCGCATTATAAAAATTACAAGTCTTATATCAATAATTTTTTCAGCGCTCTTTTTGGTAGCGGGCAGACAAATCGGTACAATTATATACCGTGACGCAGATGTTGGATTTTTGCTTTGCGCACTATCCCCCATTGTACCGTTTATGTATTTAGACTCGGTTTGCGACGGCATATTAAAAGGGCTTGACCAGCAAAAATTCACCTTTCGTACAAGTGTGGGCGATTCGGCAATAAGAATAGTGCTGATACTGCTGTTATTAAATCGGTGGGGCATCTACGGCTTTATAGGCATTATGTATTTTTCAAATCTGCTTACCTGCGTTTTAAATACAAAAAGGCTTATAAAAGTGAGCGGATTAAAACTTGACCTTGCGCACACCTTTTTTTTGCCGATTTGCGGCGCATTTGCACTGTGCATTAGTATAAACATACTTTTTAAAACGCTTTTTAATCTGCCTGATTTAGTTTATGTGATTGCGCTTTGCGTAGTTTGCATTGCGCTTTATCTTGTTTACCTTTCGCTGCTGGGCATAGTAGACCGTGATGATATAGGTTTTATAATGAGAAAATAATATAGGCTATCTCAATAACCGCACGCCAAAAGAAAATTTGCTTTCTGCGTTTTATTGAGACAGCCCCTTTTGTATTTTTTTAGATACAAATTCTGCCAAAAACACCATTATTAAATCCTTTGGCAAAAACGGCAGTGATGCGCTAATAAAACCAGCCCATGCGTTAATACCCGACACCGCACAAAACTGAACAACACCTGCCGTATGACAAAGTAAAACCGATAAAACCATTAATAAATATTTTAAAGGTTTTTTGTTTTGCCTCTTTGCCGCGCCGCACAAAACTGCTGTAGGCAAAAAGCCCCATAAAAAACCGCCTGATGCGCCAAGCAAAACCCCTATTCCGCCCGTGAATGACGAAAACACAGGTAAACCTGCCACGCCTATTGCTATGTAAGCGGCAACCGATGCAAGACCCGCCCTTGTGTCAAGACAAAAGGCCGCAAGGCAAACACCAAAGGTTTGTAAAGTAAGGTTTATACCAAACGGAGTCGGCACCGAAATCCACGCTGTTGCCGCTATAATTGCCGTAAACAACGCAGATATTGCCATTGTTTTTATTTTTGATTTATTCATACTGCAAACTGCTCCATACCAACTATCTGTATTTCACCGTGCGATAAAACTTTGGTGTCTTCGCCCGCCTTTACAACAAGTCGGGCATTATCGTCTATACCTACGACCGTTGCCTCATAACAATCTCCGTCTTTTGTGTAGGTGATTTTTTTGCCCGTTAAAAAGGACCTTTGCTGATACTCTTTTATAAACTCTTTTTGTTGCAAATTTTTATAATATTCAAAAAATTTGTTTGCAAATTCGGCAATCACTCGCTCTTTTAAACGCGTTTTGCACAAAACAAATTTGCTCTTGTTAAAAACGCAGTCCGCAAGCGGCAGATTATCAGGAAAGCCGTTTTTAAGCGCAAAAAGATTAATGCCTACACCCAAAACGGCATAATCAAGCGACCCGCCGGCGCAAAAGCAACCCTCGGTAAGAATTCCACAGACTTTTTTGTTATTAATATAAATATCGTTAACCCATTTGATCTCACATTTTTTGCCCGATACCGCCTCGATAGCATAACACGCGGCAACGGCGGCGGCTGTTGTGATAAAAAGTGTGGCTTCGGGAGATGTTTGAGGTCTTAATATAACCGAAAAATACACCCCACCCTTTTGCGATAAAAAACTGCGACCAAGCCTGCCTTTTCCTGCCGTCTGGCTGATTGCCGTAACGGTTACGCCCTCTGCCGCTCCGCTTATAGCAAGATCGAGCGCTACTGTGTTGGTAGAGTCAACACGGTCGAAACTTTTTACTTTTATATGTTTTGATTTTGCCTGTATTCTTTTAGCGTTTAATTTCACTTTATTTTCCTACTTTTTAACTTAATTGAATTTGTAATAACATTTTTAAGCCGCATCTCAGTGTTTTAATTTTTGCATCTCAGTGTTTTAATTTTGATATTGACTTTTTTGATTTAGTTATATATAATAATTAGGCTATTTAAGTGTTTCGTCGTCGGGCACCGCAAGTGTAGCGGAGTAGCAGCGCGAAAATGCAACAAGTGCGTTTTTTATACATTTTCTAAAATTTAATATCGAGATGTGGCTCAGTTTGGTAG
>CAYOVQ010000046.1:0-8541 GCA_964407485.1 uncultured Ruminococcus sp. | reverse complement strand
GTCCCAATACCAGATTTCATCACTTGGAACCTGAGTAGGTACTACCTGATAACCAAGCGATTCCTTACAGTTTGCGCATACCGAATCTTCGTAAACAGAATATCCGTTTTTAGCATCGACCTTAATGGGATCTCCCGTTACTGTAACAACATGCTCACAGCCTGCGGCAATAATGCAGTTTACGCCTGTGAAACTTTTGTAATAGTTTGACACACTGTAAGCAAACTCGATGTCGCTAACGCTGATTTCATAATTTTTGGTGCGGTCTGCTTCACCATTTGAAAAAGCAAATGTTAAAGTGATTGTAGCAGACGAGTAAATATTTTCGCTTTCGCCTGCATCAACCATAACATTAGCAATAACACCGTCGTCTAAATCCTCGGTGTCAAATGTTGCAGAAATTTCACCGCTTGCAGAAACATCTGTTAATATAAGGTGCTCTGCCGCATCGTAATTTTCTTCATTAAGAGTGAACATACCTGCGGTAAACTTGCCGTCGGGTATTTCAAACGTGAGGTCTACAGTTGCCTGTGTAGCATCAGCGTTGATTTTTGCTTCACCAAAAGTGTAGGTGCCGCTTACTGCTGCGCTTGCAGTGATAAGACAACCAAGGACCGTTGTGCAACAAATTGCTATTACCAAAATAACGGATAGCAACTTGCGTGACAATCTTTTTGTCATAATCTCAATCTCCTTTTTTTTGCGATTACATCGCTAATGTTTGTTTTCTGCCCGCTATAGCAGAAAGAGGATTTTGAATTTTGTCAAGCCTGTGCCTTTGCTTTTAAACGCTGGTTTTTTAGCGCTTCAAATTTCGGCAAAGCCGAAATTTGCTCTCCTATATAGGAGAGGGGTATTGTATGAAATACAATACGGGCACAACCCGACAAATATACTACTATATAATAACATTGAAGTTTATATTTGTCAATTAAATTTATTAAAAGTTTTTTAATTTTTAAATAAAAATCATTGTCTTTGCACAATAATTCGTAAGTGAATAATACAAAAATAAACCTTGCCAAAGCCTTTTTGCGCTTTAACAAGGTTTGTTTTTTGTCTGCATTATTTGAGGTAGCCCTTTATTTTTCTAATGCTTTAAGTTGTCTTATATCATTGCCTATAAATTTTTTAGCGGTGTATTTTATAAGACGCGATGCCACACGGGGTGTGTACTTTGCCGCAATGTCGCTCATAGAAAGGTTAGTGTTTATAACGGTGGGCTTGCCGCTTAAATCGCGTGTATTAATAATATTGTAAAGTAGACTTTGTATGTAGGGGGACACAAACTCGCCGCCTAAATCGTCGATAACCAAAAGGTCACAACCTATTGCCGCGTTGTAGGCATTGTTGGTGTGGCGGTTAAAATGCTCGGTCTCCATTTCAGAAAACATATTGTAGGACGAGCCGTATATAACGTCAAAACCGCGGTTTAACAGTTCATAAACAATAGCAAGTGTAAGGTGTGTTTTGCCCAGACCCGTGTCGCCCATAAAAAGAAGACTTTCACTGCTTTTGGGGTCAAAGTTTATAACGTACTCACGGCACAGTTTTAAAATTCCTGTCATACGCTTGCGAGGGCTTGTGCCGTCGGTTTCGGTGTTTTGATAATAGTTTAAATCAAAATTTTCAAAACGGCAGTCGGACAGGGGTAACGACTCTGAAAGACTTTGTATCATAAGATTTTTTGCCGCGTTGTGAATACAGTCGCATATCTTACCGTTTACGTAACCCGTGTCGCGACAGGTGTTGCAATCATAAACTATTCCGCCGATACTGGCTTCTTTTAAAATTGCGGCGCGTTGTTGTGAAAGCGCGGTCATTTCGCTTTGCAATTCTTTTACCGAATTGCTGTCACCCGTGATTGCTATAATAGCAAGACGCGCGCCCAGTGTTGCAAGACGGTTATTAATTTTTGCAAAATCGGGATTTTGCTTGTTTAAGTTTTGTATTGCCGCATCAAACACTGCTTCTTTGTGCGCTAAAACGCTTTTTTGTTTTTCGAGTGCTTTTGCATAACTTTGTTCACGGGTCATATTTAATCGTCCTTGTTTAACATTTTTTCAAACAGGTCTAAATCATAGCCTGCATAATCATTTTTTTGCGGTGCATTTTTTGACTTTTGCTTTTTTTCTGCCGCCTGTTGCGGTGTGCTGGCGCCCTCTTTGTGCCAACGCTCTAACACCTTGCCTACATATGCCATACTTAATTTTGCGTTTGCATCGATGCAGACGTCATATGCCGACTTTATCATATCAGAGCCAAAGCCCCATTCGTTTATCCAGAGGTTGCTGTATTCGAGTTCTTTTGCGCTGGGGGCGCGTTTTTCTATACCGCAGGCGGTGCGTACAACCTGCCACGCAAGGTTTTCTTTTACCTTTTCGGCTATAAGGCGCTCGGCATCAATCACGGTTTCTACACCTTGGGTTAACCACTGTGACGCTGTCTTTTTTACAAAAGTCAGGTTGCATTTACCCTCTTTTGCGGCATACTGTAATAAAAGCAGTATAACCGATACGTCCATACCGTGATCGTCATACAACGACACAAGCAACTGACTTTCATTCTGTTTTAAGTTTCTGCCAAACTTTAATTGCGCCTCGCGAAGTAAAAAGGCTAAATTTTCATCCTCTAAACCGCGCTTTATAACATCGGCACGGGTGGGAAGTGTAGCGTTTATTATAACGCTTTTTTGTTCTTTTTCTTGCGGTTGCGTACCAACCAAAACATCGCGTTGCGCCCAAAAAGCAAGAGCGTCGCTAACCTCATCCTGCGGCAGTGACAGTGCGGCGGCGATTTTTTGAGGGTCGATACCGTCTGAAAGATTGCGCATAAAGTAGAGCAAAACTTTAAGTTGGGTGTGGGTGGCTATTTTTAAATGCTTGTCTGCAACAATGGCAGGAATTGCATATGTATTACTAAAAATCGCAGTGTTTATATTGTATATCATTTTATAGCCCCCTTTTATATAATGTATATATATTATATATGTATAGTTTGGTTTTGTAAAGTGCGGATTACATACCAATCCTGTCGGATTGGATAAAAAAATCCTGATGTTTTCACATCAGGATTTTTTGTGTCGGCATCTACTTATTTTCCCAGGCAGCTGCCCGCCAAGTATCTTCAGCGCAAGTGAGCTTAACTTCTGTGTTCGGAATGGGAACAGGTGGACCCTCACCGCAATCAACACCGACTATTTTGCGCCGCCCTTTTCAGACGGCAAAAGTGATTATACTATAACGCTTTTCATTTGTCAAGCACTTTTTTAAAATTTTTTAAAAATATTTTTATAATAGTACCCGATAGGGCTAAACAGCCTGACAAACGGCAAAACCTATTTGTCACTATCGTGTATTATTCTAAGCAGTTTTTTGTGCGCGGCAAACAGTTCTTGCGGATTATCAAAAGCGTTGCGGTAAAGTTCTATAACCGCGTCACCGGTATAACCGCTTGTCTTTGCAGTAGATAAAAAATCTTTAAAATCAAAATCACCTGTAAGGGGTAACAAACAATCATATTTTTCGTTGTTGTCGCTTAAATGCAGATGTTTTATCTTGCCGCCTAAAAGTTTTAAAACATCATAGGGTGAATATCCGCCGCGGATGCTCTGCTTAACATCAAGACAAAAATTTACATTGTCGCCCAGATAGTCGGACATATTACTTAACGTGTTCAAGTTACCTGCCCTAAAAAGCACAACGTTTTCTTGAAGAAGTGTAGCGCCGTTTGATTTTACTACCTCTGCAACCTTGGCAAAGCGGTCAAAGTAACCGTAGTCATCCATTGTGCCGTTCGGTTTGCCGCCGTGCATAATAACATATTTAGCACCCAAACTTGCGGCAATTTCGCCATAGCGTTTGTAAATATCAAGTCCCTCGTAAAAACGGCGGTCATAATTTGAAAACAGCATAAACGATTCTGCCAGCGACATTGTAGGATGAATGCTTGACACAGTAATACCGTATTCGTTTTTAATATCAACAAGTTGCTTTACAAAAGACGGCTCAAGTTCACAGTTGGCATTAAAAAATATTTCGGTAAGTTCTACCCCGTTTGACGCTATTGTTTTAAACGACTCTTCTGTATACATAGGGTAAAGACAGGAGGTTGATATGCCTATTTTCATATGTTTTATCCCTCCTGATACGGTGTAACATAAACCGTTTTATTAGTAGTGTAAATTACCATACCCGCTTTAGCGCCCGCAGGTTTTTTTACATATTTAATTGGCGTGTAATCGACAGGCACGTTATCAGATAACGATGCCTTTGAATTTTTAGCGGCAATAGAAGCCGCCAAAACAACCGTTTCATCACTTATAGGCTCGCCGCCGCACAGCACCACCACGTGTGAGCCGTGTATATTTTTTGTATGAAACCACATATCGCCTTTGTTTGCCAGCGTGCAGGTAATATAATCGTTTTGTGTGTTGTTTTTGCCAACAAGTATGCGATAACCTTCACACGATTTATACTCGGTAAATTGGGGTTGCGTTTTTTTGCGGCTTTGTTTTTTTGTTATCTGTTTTGTGTAACCGCCCAGAGATAATTCTTCTCTTATTTCGGCAATATCCGAAAGCGTTTTGCAACGCGTAAGGCTCTCGGCAACCGACTCAAGATAGTCTATCTCGGTTTTGTCGCTTTCTATAAGGGCGCCCAAAGATCCAACTGCACCGCAACTTTTTTTGTAGTCTTTAAAGTATTTTGCCGCGTTTTGAGCAGGTGTCAGCGCAGGGTCGAGCGGTATTTGCACTATGCCAAGATTTTCATCATAATAATTTTGCACCTTTGCCACCGCGCTACCCGACTCTATAGCGTACAGATTTGCTTTTATAAGTTCGCCTTTTATACGCAGGTCCTCACGGTCACGGTTAGAATCAAGTTCTTTTTGGCGGATAGCCATTCTGCGACGCGCGCGAGTTAGCAGATTTGACACAAGTTTGGTTATATCGGCAGACGCTTTGTGTATACGAGCCGCGTTTTCACGCTCAAAATAAAAGGCATCAAGCAGCGCCGACGGAGAATCAAACTGCTTTACTGTATAAAGACTGCCATACTGCG
Source organism: uncultured Ruminococcus sp. (assembly GCA_964407485.1). Taxonomy (GTDB): domain Bacteria; phylum Bacillota; class Clostridia; order Oscillospirales; family Acutalibacteraceae; genus UBA737. The sequence continues at coordinate 3,478 of CAYOVQ010000046.1, read as the reverse complement.
ATATTGGCATATAACAAAAATCTGCAGGGGCGGCGCCCTTGTAAAGCATAGTGAAATTGCCCGATGAAAGATTATCTTTCAAGCGGTTTAAGGCATCAATCAAGGGCGCGATGTCTTTAATATCACTAATCGCGATATCTTCGCCGTAGGCTGCTATTGCGATCTCACGGCAGACAAGCGGTGATACACCCTCAAGCGTTTTAAGAATGGCGGCAGACAGCATTTCGGTATTATGATTTAAAATTTTGTCCGCCGCATCGCAAACATCACATTGAAGTATGTTGATTTTATTCTGCGCATCGGGATAACGGTAGGTTGCGCCCGAAAGGATAAGGCGGTCGGATTTTTCTATATCACTGCGGTGCACCGCATCGTAAATCTTGCCGTTTTCGCCGACAAGTATAATATTGCCGCTACCTGTTATAAGTTCGCATACTATTTTAGGAGATATTCTGTCACCCAGTTCGTTTGTAGCGTCAAAGGTAAATTCTATAACGCGTTCAAGCCCTTTTTGCTCGACGGCAGTAATCTTTGCCGAGGAAAAGATTTTGCGCGCGAGCATACAAAACATAGGCGGTGTGTCAGGATTTTCGTATTTTTGTTCGGTAAAATGCACTCGCGCAGTACCTGATGCGGCGCTTAACACAAGTCGTTTTACAAAACCCTTCTTGCGCAACAACAGCACCAGCACATCACGCGTCGGTTGATAGATTTTATCTACGTGACAGTCAACCGCTTGCTGCAGTTCACTTGTCACGGTATGTAAAAATCCGCCGTCAAAAGCCATTTTTGCCTCCCAAAATATTTTTTAACTCTTCGCTCAATTTTAAATAGTATCTATATTCGTTTAGTTTGCGCGGCACATTTTCAAGTTCACGCGCGCATTTTAAAACGATTTTGTATTGCTTTTCTATATATTGTCTTGCCTCGTCGCTGTCGGGTTTTAAAATACCTATTAAGGCTTGCGCGTCTGTAAGTGTGTACGGCTCGCCGCTAAAACGCGCTTTCATAACCGAATAAATCTTGCCGTTTTCTTGTATCGCTACCTCACGTTCTACCGTAAAACCGTTTTCTGATAAAAACACGCGCAATTCCTTTGCAGCGGTAGTGGGTTGCAAAATGAGTTCGACCGTTTTATCACGCAAAAAGTCAGCGCGATAAATTATGCCGCTTATAACCTCGCCGCCCATACCTGCAATTATAACGCTATCGGCATCGCGACGGGTTACGCCCGCAAGACCGTCGCATAAAATAAGTTTTACGCCGTCGGCTTTAAGCCTTAACAAATTTTTTCTTGCCGACTCGAGCGGTTTTGGGTTTATGTCGGTAGCGGTAACGCTTTTAAATTTGTGTGACAGATACAAAAACGCGGGCAGATAGCCGTGATCTGTACCTACGTCACAGACATTACTGCCCTCGCTTGTCATCTCGGCAAGAAGAGATAATCTCTTACTTAACTCTATCATTGTTTATCGGCAAAATATGCGTTGAGTTTTGCAACAAGTTCATCCGCGTCTGCGCCGTGAACTGCGCATGCCTGCTCGATAGACTCGCCGCGTGATGCGGGACAGCCCAAACAATGCATACCGATTTCAAAAAAGTATTTTGCGGCACCTGAATCAATATCAAGAACCTCGCCTACTATCATATCTTTTGTAATTTTCATAGTAAAAACTTCCTTTCTGTTAATATTTTAAAACAATTTTGGGGCTTTATCCAAATCTGTTCTTGTGTGGTTAAAAAGTTTACGGTTATCGAGCGCCCAAAGACGACCCGAAAAATCGTTCGGCTTTGTGTCTGAAACTGCCTCGCGCATTTCGTAAACGCGGGCGTCCATAAGGTCAAGCTCTGATAAAACCTCTGCTTCTATAAACATAGGTCTTACCGCGGCGCCAAACTCTGGCTCGCCGTGGTGTGAAAGTATCATATGCTGAAGCAGTACCGAAGTTCTGCGGTCAATACCTAATTTTTCGGCATACTTATCTATTTTGGTAGCGCCCATTGCAAGATGACCAAGCAAGTTACCCTCTACAGTATAGCCGTCGGCAATACCTGCCTCGTTTACATCAAATTCATCGAGTTTTGATATATCGTGCAGTATTGCGCCCGAAAGCAATAACTCGCGGTCGATAAAGGGATACACGTTGCAAACACCCTCGCAAAGTCGCACTATTGACAGTGTGTGCATAAGAAGACCGCCGCGAAGCGCGTGGTGAAGTTTGAATGCCGCAGGCCAGAAAAGCAGATTTTCACGGTTATCAGCAAGCATTGTAGTAACGATGCTTTTTAAATCGTTATCGGCAAAAGAATTTGCAATGCCAAGCAGTTCATCATACATCTGCTCACTGCTGTAACCCGACGTGCGCACAAAATCTTCAATATGCACATTATCAAAGTCTGTTGTGTGTCTTATTCTTTCAATGCGCAACTGGTCGGCACCGTTATACTGCGAAATTGTGCCGCGAATTTTTACAATATCATTTGCCTTGTATTCACCGTGCTCGGCGGGCGTATATCGCCACAACTTACCGTTTATTTCACCAGTAGCGTCACCCAGCGTAAAATCAAGATAGGTGTCGCCTTTAGAAGAAGTTTTTACATCAACACTTTTAACAAGGCAATAGCCGTCTACGCGGCCTGTGTTATCAACAGGTGTAAAATTCATAAGCACACAATCCTTTACGCTTTAATATTTATTATTATACAGTAAAACAGCACTTAATGCAAGAATTAAGTGCTGTTTACCGCTTATTTACTATTTGATTTCATCTTTTGCTTTTTTGAGATTAACCTCGACAGATGTTTTTGAAATTTTTTCTTCCGCACCGAGATAAAAATCGGGTTCGCTTTCGGGTTTGTACCTTACAAACTCATCGCCTTGCTCTGCATATCTTCCCATAAAAGAACCTTTTTCAACATAAGCGCCGTTCGGGAACGGTGCTTCGTCGGCAATATGATCCGAAAGGAACAATAAATACTTATCCCCTACCTCTGGTGTGGGTATTCCCATATTGTCCGATTCCATAACCGTGGCATTGATTTGTTCGTCGGTATAATCTTCAAACCTTGTGTTTCCGTAAACTTCAATATACTTTGAAAGTCTTACATAACCGCCTAAGGTCAAAACCGAAATTACATCGCCCTCGTTAAGCGAACCCTTATAGACCTCGTCGATTGCAAAGTCGTATAAGATATGTGCCGCTCCGCTTTCGTCAAAATATGCCGTATCTTTAACCGTACCGTAAACTACATTTGTCGCAACCTCGTACAGTTCGGAGTGGTCTTTATACAACTTGCTGAAACTCGGCGACATACTTTCGATAATCTTTGACGAAAAATCGTTCGGATCAAATGAGTCTACCGAAATTGTCTTATCAACAAATTTTTTCTCGGCAACGCTCGCCTTGCCGTCGCACCCAACCGCCAAGACAACCAATAGTGCGACGGTTAAAGCCAAACTTAAATATTTTTTAAACAT
>CAYOVQ010000045.1:0-8541 GCA_964407485.1 uncultured Ruminococcus sp. | reverse complement strand
ACAAAATGGTGACTCCCGATACACCGCCCACATTTATCTGGCACACGGCAGAGGACCAGGCAGTACCGGTTAAAAATAGCTTGGTATATACCACCGCACTTGCTGATAACAAGGTGCCGTTTAGTCTGCATATCTATCCTTACGGTGAACACGGTCTATCTACCTGTGACACGCTTACAAATGATGTTGAAAAATTAACCCCTAAAAAACTTTTAGCATGCGATTGGCTTGAGGATTTAAAAAAGTGGATGGATAATACAATATAATATGTTGATAAAAAAATCTTGTTAAAGTTTTTACACTTTAACAAGATTTTTTATTCATATTATTTTTCGCGAAGCGTATTTCATATCCAAAGGATATTTCACAAATCGCGTAGGCGATTTATTTCGTTGTTGCAGTTCACTGCAACTCCACGTCCCATTTGTTAATGTACTGCATAAGCAATGCATAGTCACGGTTGTTGATTTTGCCGTCACGGTTTACGTCGGCGGCATCCTCAACTATGGTAACGTCCCATTTGTTAATGTACTGCATAAGCAACGCATAGTCACGGTTGTTGATTTTGTCGTCTTCGTTTACGTCGCCAGGGGTATAAGCGGGTTTGTTTTCAACTATGGTGTATACACTAAAATGTGTTGTGTCAAAAACAAGTTTGCCACCTGTAAATACTGCATTCATATCGGTAACAGTGCCGTCGTCTGCAATATGATAAACCTTGCAGTGTTTGCCTGATAACTCTTCAGGCACTGTGATTTCTACCGTTACGGTGCCGTTAGGCTGAACAGTTTCACCATCTAACTCAAAGTAGATATCAAATACAACAATGTTTGTGTGTTGTATTTCTTCGGGTAATGCCTCTACAATTTCATCTGCCTCGATGGGTGCGACAACAAGTTCGGCATTTTCATCGATAACCTCGGGAGGAGCAGTAACCTTAACCTCCTCTTTTTCTTTTGCTACCATTGTAACAAACGGTATGTTAAAGGTATTTGCATACTGTTGCGCATAAGAACCTTCATATCCGTAGATTGTAAGATTGTCACAACCAGAGAATGCCACATCGCTAATCCATGTAACACTTTCAGGCATAATAATTTTTTCAAGATTTATACAGCCATAGAATGCATACACGCCGATGGTCTTTACGCCGTCGGGCAACGTTACCGATTTAAGTCCCGAAACATCGCGTATTATATCGCTGCCTTCCAAAACATTAAAATAGTCATATTCCATTTCAAAGGCATAGTCGGCTATCACTGTAGTGCCGGGTTTAACTGATATTTCGGTGTTTTCGGGTATATCACCCTTGTAGTGATAAAGCACGTTTTCAAGATAAACCACACCGTCAGCCTGCGCTTCGTACCATGCGGTACCGTCAAAGGCGTGACCGTCAACACTTTCAAGTGTGTCGGGGATGTCAATGGATGCTAAATTTTCTGAATATGCAAAAGAGTAATAGGTAATATCAGTAACGCTGTCGGGAATCTTAACGCTTGTCATAGAGTTGCCCGAGAATGCGAATTGGCCAAATCCCATAATGTTGTTTGAAAGGGTGGTCTTATCTAACGGACAGCCTGCGAAAGCTCTGTTGCCGATATATACTTCATCTGCTTTAAAGGTGATTTTAGAAAGGTCAGAGTAGGCAAATGCACCTGCGCCGATATATTCAATGTTATCGGGCAAGGAAACAGTTGTAAGGGCAGTGCCTGAAAAAGCACTTCGCGGTATTTCATAAAGTCCCGAACCCACGTTCAATGTTTTAAGCGGGGTGTCAGCAAATGCCCCATCGCCCATAGCGGTAACACTGTCGGGTATTGTAAGTGATGTTATATAGGTACCCACAAAAGCGCTGTAGCCAATGGTTTCAAGTCCCTCTGACAGTGTAAGTTTTTCAAGTGTCGAGTACGCAAATGCACTGTTGCCAATTGTATTAACGCTTGACGGAATAGTCATAGAGGTTAAATTTGTGCCTGCAAAAGCATTATCGCCGATATCGGTTAATGAGGTTGGCAGTCTTGTAAGATTCTTTAAATTACTTTCAAAGAATGCTGACTCACCGATAGAAGTAAGCGTATCGGGCAGGGTAATAGTTTCAAGATTGTTACAGTACGAGAATACGTTGTAAACCAACTCGCTTACGTTGTCAGAAACTGTAACGCTTGAAAGTTTTGAACCGCTAAATGCAAATTCTTTGATGTCGGTTACGGTGTCGGGCATATTATAACTACCTGTCTTTTCGGGGTCGCAGGATATAACTATTGTCATATCGCCGCTATAGGTAATGCCGTCCACCTCTTTAAATGCCTTGCAGTTTTCGCCAAATTCGAGGGTTATCCAAGAATAATAATCTTTTTCAAGTATTACATTTGCGTCAACAACATTATCGGGTACATAGTATGTAGAACCCTGACCCAACGGATAAACAACAAGTGTATCGCCTGATTTGTTGTATACAATGCCGTCTACTGTGCTGAAATAAGGATTGTTCTCTGGAACATTTATTTCGTAAACGTAGCAGTTTTTAAAAGCGTCGGGGTCAAGTTCGGAAATATTTGCGCCCACGTTTATCGTATCAAGGTTGTAACCGCCTTCAAATGCTTCTTCAGAAAGGAAGACAACCGAGTCGGGCAGATTGATTACCGACGCGTTGTTAAGGCAATCGCCCATACTCATAATACCAACAACAGTGTAGCCGTCTATTTTATCGGGTACGGTAATTTCACTCATTACAAGACCGCAGTTGGTTATATATGCTTTACCGTCCTGCAGGGTGTATTCCCAATCTGAAACCTCGGTTATAATTGCCGAGAATGTAGTAGTTACTTTACCAATGCTTACTGTAACAAGGTTTTCACCGCCAACTGTCCAAGGTTCGTCGTACTGGTCATGTGATGCTGAAATTTGGTACTCTTCATAATACCAATAAGAATCACGGATTAATGATGAACCGTCTTTGAAGGTGATTTTATAAGTGAAATGCGGTATAGAGTAAATTGCATCTCCGTTTTCGTTTATATAATAGTAATCGGTTTCTTTAAGGGGTGTTACCGAAAGTATTTCAATGGATTCGCATGGCGCTTCGGTAATAGTTACATTAACGTCAGCCGTTACACCACAAAGAGATACCTGCTCGGTATAGGTGTTGTCTAAGGTCCAATGGTTGTTACAGTTTTGAGTATGGGTGTAATTAAACCTCCATTCATAATCTCCGTATGAAACGGTATCCCAAAGTCCGTAAGTTCCGGTAGTGCCGTCTTCAAATTCAACCGTTATATCAACATAGTCATACCACCGATAGAGGTAATAGTCGATGCGATCACCAGCCTGGTTGTAATCCCATGTCCACCAGCCGTGTGTACCTTCCTGAATAAAAAGCGGTTCAACGCTTAGTGATTTAATGGGGGAGGGAGTAATAGTAACAGAAACATCAACCGTTTTTCCCATAAATGTAATTGGCACATAGTATGTATTGCCAACAGTCCAAGGCGTTTCATATTGCTGATCGGAATATGTGAAATTGTAGTAAGCATTGTTGTATTCTATAGCATCTGCAAACCCAATACAACCTTCCGAAATTGTACCGTCGTTGAATTCGACAGTTGCGATAGTATTAAATGCCCAAGAGTAATGGTAGTAATCTACATACTCCTTAAGTTCGTTGTCCCAATGTCCTGTCCAATAACCGTTTGAGTTTTCGATAATACTAATAGGCTCTACGGTAATTGACTTAACGGGGGAGGGAGTAATAGTAACAGAAACATCAACCGTTTTTTTCATAAGTGTAACTGGCACAGTGTATGTGTTACCAACAGTCCAAGGATTGCCTTGCTGTGTATCAGACCAAGAAAAACTATAGTATTCTCCGTTATAGTCCAAGCCTGAACCAAGGGTTGTTTCCTGAACTGTACCGTCGGTGAATTCGACGGTTGCTTTAGCATTTATATAATAGTGGAAATATTCAACTTGTTCGCCAAGTTCCTCATCCCAACACGAATCTATATAACCGTTTGAGCCTTCAATAATACTAATAGGCTCTATGACAATTGACTCGATAGGAGAATTCGTAACAGTTACATTAAATGTGCCTTTAACACCTAAAATTTCGGCAACAACCTCGTATGTGTTACCAAGGGTCCACTGATTTTCATAAGATTGGTTATCATAAATAGTTAGAGAATAGGTGTTGCCGTTATACTCAATACTTGAACCGTCACTGCTTGCAGAGGAACCGTCTTTAAAGTTAACGGTGAAGGCAGGATTTGGAGTGAAGTAGCAGAACCATTCGAGGTCATATTCACCCGTTTCCTCGTTATATGCGTTTGTGGTATAACCATTTGTGTTTTCAATGATAGACGCATTTTCAAAAACAACACTTTCAACAGGATTTTCGGCTATAGTAACATTAAAGGTGGTTTTAACACCTAAAATTCTGGCAGTAACCGAGTAAGTGTTGCCTGCAGACCATTGGTTTTCATAAGACTGGTCGGTTTCGGTATTAAGCCAATACCATTCGTCATTGTAAGAGATACCTGGCGCGCCCGCCTGACCTTTGCTTATTGAAGAACCATCTTTAAAGTAAACGGTAAATTCAACTGTAGGCGGAATTTCATAACAATACCATTCAATATCCCATTCGTTCGTTTCCTCGTTATATTCGGTTTCGGTATAACCGTTAGTGTTTTCAATGATAGATACATCCTGAACGGTAAGCGATACAATTTCAGAAGTGGTTACGGCAACAGTAATATAACCTGCATTGCCGGATGAAAACTGAGCCCTTAATTCGTATGTCTGGCCGGCGCTCAAGGTGTAGTTAATAGAAAAGTTTTCACTGTCGCCGCCGTTATCGTCAGATGCAAGCCAATCCTCTTCGGCGTTGTACAATACGCCATAGGTATCTTCTGCACTTATAGAGTAAAAACAATATACACCATCTTGTTGCGGAGTAAAATAGAAGTCGGCACTGCTGCCTGATACGATATATGCCGTCGCAGGTACGTCAAGTTCAAGCGAATTGACAGTCGTCGCCGCTAACGCCGCGGGTAGCATACCGATAGCGCTTAATATAAGCGCGATTACAGTTATAATGCTACACAGTTTTTTGGCTAAATTTTTCATAAAATTATCTCCTCCAAGTAATTTATTTTACAGCCAATAATACATAATAAATTATATGTTATAAAAGAATTAAAGTCAATATAAAAACACCGTCTGATAGATAAATTCTATTAGACGGTGCAAAAATGATGTTGTTTTTAGTGAAAAGTGCAACTTTGAGGCGGGTTATCTTTTGAAAAATAGCCCATTTCTGCCTTTTTGCAACCCGAACCCAACAACATACCGCTTTGGGCGCAGTAGATATATTTTTCAACATTTGGCGAGGTCATAAACAAAGTGTTTTCAATTTCGGTATTTTCGACTATGTCAGAAAACACCGTTGCCGCAAGGTTGGTATTATTAAAATTTGAATGATATACCGCGCAACTGAATTCGGGAGTAACACCCACAAACCAGTTGTCAGCGCTTGCGTCACCTGTTCCTGTTTTACCAGATATCTGAACACCTTCAACATACGCGTCTGCGCCTGTGCCGCTCGCCTTGGTTACACCGCGAAGCAGTTCATTCATAATGTACGACGTTTCGGCGCTTATAACCTGTGCGGATTGCGACGTATCTTCATAAACGATATTACCTTTGCTGTCTGTAATTTTCTTTATTGCAGTGGGTGCAGTATAGTAACCGCCGTTAGCAAAAATCTGGTAATAACCTGCCATATCAATAGGGGTAGAGCCTGCCTGCGTAGCGCCTAAAGCAATATTACCTATAACCTCGTCTTCGCCGTATATGGTGGCTTTATATTGTTCAAACTTTAAATCAATGCCTAACTTATTTTGCAAAAAGTCGATAGAGTTGTTAACTCCGTATTGGCTTAAAATCTTAACCGCCACGGTGTTTACCGACTGTTTTATTGCCGTATAAACCGAAACATTCTCATAAGTGTATTTGCCCGTCGCATTTGACGGCCAGTCATACGTAACACCCTTTGAATTTACAAGTTGTTTATAGGGTGAGTCTTCGGTAAGAGTTGACCAGTTTATAGTGCCGCTTTCAATAGCGGGCGCGTAAACCGACAGGGGCTTTATTGTTGAGTGTTGTTGCATTTTTTCGCGCGCAAAGTTTTTGTCTTTGGTGCTTGACGCGCTAAACACCGATAAAAGTTTTCCGTCAAGGTCGGTTATGGCACAACCAAAATTTGTTCCCATTACCGTGTTGGCGTAGGCATCGGCTATAACGGGTGTGAGACTTTTATCTAAATAAGTGTATATACTGTAATTTTTAAGTTGCTTTTTGACACTTTCGGCATTGCTGCCTTTAATTTTGGCAATAATATCGCACGCTTCGGCGACAACAACGTCTACATATGCAGAGTTTTCATCCGACAGCGAAGCAATATCGCCACTGGCTACAACTATTTCGCCGCTGCCGTCATATATATAATTTTCTGCGTTTTTAGCGCATCCCATAACCGAAAAACAAATAATTACGGCAAGCAATACGCAAACAAATTTTTTAACCATAATTTACTCCTTTTCAATCTGGGATATGTAGTCTAAAATCTCATCGGGTAGTTGCGATGTGGGTTGCATATCTATGCTTTTACCCAACTTGCTTAAAGTAGCAATATTTGTTTCTAATGCTTTCTTTACGTTTACAAGTTCTTGCTTACAGTATTCTACACTCTGTGTATCGCCTGCTTTTTGGTATAGCGAGATACCGTTTACAAGCATATAGCAGTATTCTTCGTATTCGTAATATTTAAAAGGATTTTTTTGTATTACAAGACGCTTGGTTTCTATAAGTGAGGGGAAATCGCCTATCGAATAATAGTATTTTGCTTTCACGCTATACGGAATGGGTGAGGCGGTGTTTTGGTTTAATATTTTATCGCAAATTTCGTTTGCTGTGTTTAAATCCTGTTCGTTTTCAAGCAACGCGATTTTAACGTCGGTGTTAAACGGATAAAGTTTGTCGGCTATCTTGTTTTGTTCAAAATATGCCAGAGAAAGATGTATACCCATATAGATATTAACAACGCACAAAACTGCTAAAACACAGTTTAAAAGACCACGTTTTTTTCTTAATACAACCGTTTTGCCGCCCGAATGGTCAAGCAATAACAGCAACAAGAAAAATACCGAGATAAATTGCAGGTCAAAATCAAAAAAACTGTGGGCGCAAATTGACACAATTGCCACTTTTTTATAAAACGGAAAACCTTTTTTGAAAAGATTCTTAATTATAGCAGCAATAAATAAAGCGGCAGGTATAATGCCTATGTCAAGAAACAGTTGCAAAAAGTCGTTGTGTACATATCTTACCGAGTACCAACCCGTCTGAATGTTGGTCTGAATATAGTTATAACCCAAATATCCCATACCAAAAGGATATTTAAGCAAAAGCGGCAATGCGTCTACCCAATAAAGAATTCTGCCCACAAAGGTAGATTCTGTAAGCGAGATTGATAAATATCGGCTTAAAACGTCGGGGTTGATTAAAAACACTATCGCGACTACAACTGCCATAGCGCCTATGAAAATCAGAGCAAACTTTAATTTTATCGCTTTTCTGAATCGGTAAATCAGCAAGCATATGTTTGCGGCTATCGCTATTATAAAAACAGTTCGGCTACCCGTATAAAGCAAACCAAAGATAAGTACAGGCAGGCAAATAAAATCTGCAATTTTAAACTTTTCTTTTCCAAGAAGCACCAATTCGCTTACAAGCAAATACAATGCAAAAGAGTTTGGATACTGAAAAAAGCCTGCAAGACGTTGTGATACTACAAAAAACTGCGAGATAAACGGTATGTACATTCCTATAACCGAGATTATAACCATTATCGCCGAAAAATACGGCAAAACGCTTTCAAAATTTAATTCCTTGCTTTGCCAGACGGTAACAAGAAAAAGTATAAGCGGCAAAAACTTTAAAAAGCCGATAAATGCCATACCCGAATCAATTGCCCAAAGTGACGTGATGCCGTACATAAGGCAGATAAGAGTCACCGAAATGCTAATTAGATTAGATTTTATTTCGAGCCTTTTGTCTTTTCTTATTTTTAAAACGAGATATACTGTTAAAATTACCGAAAGAATACAGGACACAAATTCATTAAAACTGCCTATAAGCAAGGCAGAAAGTAAAAGTATAAAATCGGAAAAAGTGAGATGTTTTTTTAATGCAGAAATAATTTTAATCACCTGCTTTTAAGTCGTTCATATTTAGTATAATACTTGTAAAGTATAATTTCAATTAATATTAGTAAGTCTGATAAAATATTTTGCTGTGGTGTCGGGGTCGGTTTTTGTATCCTCACGCAGCCACCACTTAACCGTTTCGGCAAAGCTGCCGACCAAGTGATTAAGCAAAAAGTCTTTAGGTACATCGGTTTTAAAACTGCCGATATGATGCTCAAACATTGTGTACAGGTGCTCTTTAAAATACTGCATAAACAATTCGCCGCTGTCAGACAGCAAA
>CAYOVQ010000044.1:0-8589 GCA_964407485.1 uncultured Ruminococcus sp. | reverse complement strand
AAGCATCCATTAAAGAATAATATTTTGTGATTGTTTCATTGGCGCAAGCAATAAGCTCGTTGTCGAGTTCTTCACGTGTGTCGGGAGCAGTTACCTTGCCGCCAAAATACTTGTTGGTCATAGCAACGGTGCGGTTTACAAGGTTACCCAGAGTGTTTGCAAGGTCGGCGTTAAACTTTGTAATGAAACTTTCATAGGTGATAGTGCCGTCTTGAGTAAACGGTATTTCTGAAAGCAGATAATAACGCACCGCATCTATGCCAAAACGAGCGGCTAATTCATCGGCGTAGATAACGTTGCCCTTTGATTTTGACATTTTATCGTCGCCCACAAGCACCCACGGGTGACCAAGAACCTGTTTTGGCAGTGGTTCACCGAGGGCCATAAGAATAATGGGCCAATAAATCGTGTGGAAACGAACAATATCTTTACCTATAACGTGCAAATCAGCAGGCCAGAGCTTTTTGTACTGCTCACTGCTGCCGTCGGGATTGTAGCCGATACCTGTGATATAGTTAGAAAGCGCGTCAATCCAAACGTAGATAACGTGTTTATCATCAAAACTTACTGGTACACCCCACTTAAACGATGAACGGGAAACACAAAGGTCTTGTAGACCCGGTTTTATAAAGTTATTAAGCATTTCATTTTTACGTGATTCAGGCTTAATAAAATCAGGGTTCTGCTCGTAATACTCAACAAGTCTATCCTGATATTTTGAAAGGCGCAAAAAATATGCTTCTTCTTTAGAGTCGATGACCTCACGTCCACAGTCTGGGCATTTGCCGTCTACAAGTTGACTTTCGGTGTAGAAGGACTCACAAGGTACACAGTATTTGCCTTCATAAGTACTTTTATAAATATCGCCTTGGTCATAAAGTTTTTTGAATATCTTTTGAACGGCATCTTCGTGATAATCGTCGGTTGTACGGATGAATTTATCGTAGCAGGTATCAAGACTGTCCCAAACAGCCTTAATATTAGCGGCGGCATTGTCAACAAATTCTTTAGGACTAATACCGTCAGCCTTTGCATATTCTTCAATTTTTTGACCGTGTTCGTCAGAGCCTGTCATTAAGTAAACATCAAAGCCCATCATTTTTTTGTAACGGGCAATCATATCGGCAAGCACAATGTCATATGCGTTGCCAATATGTGGCTTGCGCGAAGCGTAAGCGATGGCGGTTGTGATGTAAAATTTCTTGTTTTCATTCATAGTATATTCCTCCTACGGTTTTCGAATGAGAAAACCGATTATTGATAAAACAGTAACAGCAAGTTCGTATATGAGAACAGTGGTAGCCGAAGGCATTGCCGCAATTCCCGAAAAAGCGGCATATACAAAATACATAATGCCCAAAACAGCAAAAATAGCATACATAACGATAAGCCATTTATTTGATTTTTTTATCAGCGACGCGCAGTTAACAATTTTAATAAGGTTTAAATGCGAACCTCTGTATGCGGCAGGCGCAGAACATTTATCAGTCGCAAGCGTCGCGTTTTTAAGCATATATACGCCTGAATTTGTCATTATTTTAACCGAATCCTCATACAATCCAAAATAGTCGCAAAGCATTTCTTCGGTTATGTTTGGATCACAGTTTTCAACCAACAATGTAAGACCCAGTTCGGTAACCTTGCGCAACTCTTTTGCTACTTCGGGTTTTACATCATACTGAATTACAACCAGTGCGCAGGCGGTATCAGCAGTTGCCACATATACGGGGAAATAGCCTTTGCGTAAAATCTTTTTGTCTACTTCAAGGCTTGGTACTGCTATGCCGTGCGCTTGCATAAGCGAACGGTTACCAATGAATAAAAGTTCATTGTTGACCCATCCCGATATACCAAGATTTTTTTCATATTTAACAGTATCTGAATCGGGGATAGAATATGAACTGTTGGTGCCTGCTATTTGTTTAAATATTGCTTCAAGCGGACTGTTTACTGCTGCTGTAAGTGATGCCGCACGAAGAATAGTATCATCAATATTGTTATCCGACAGTACCTTCATACTGTACATTTTTATCGAACCATTAGGGAAGATGTCGTTAATGCTGATGACTGCGGCATTGGTAAGTTCTATTCTTTCGGCACCGTACATACCTGCTATCATAGCGCCTTTAGGGTTAAGTCTTTTTGCGGCAGAAGAAAGAGGCAAACAATCGATAAAAAACAGTGACGGCATTGCAACTATACAAGATACTGCAGCAGCGGCATAAAATGCATCAAAAATACTTTGATAATAGAAAAATGCCATGATTCCGCTAATTATCGAAAAGATAACAGTGAAATAAAAAACCAGCGAACTCTTACCTGACATTTTTTGTGAAAATTCGATATGCTTCATATAGTCGCTAACAAAATTTGTGTCGCGATATGCCGCTACAAGCACATCACCTTCAATGGTGTTTTTTGCCATTGCAAATGTGGTAGCAGGGTCGCTTATAAGTGTTACTGCTTTCTTCGCTTTTTCGTTAATTATCTGTTTAAGATTACTTGCATTTGTAGAAATCTCTTTAAATTTGCATATTGCCCGTATAAGAAGAATTATAGAGCAAAGCAAAATACTATAATACGCATTTGATTGCGTAAGCGCTGCAACTATACATAGCGACAAGGTTAAAACTGAACAAAATGCGGCTAAAATATCAAAACTGCAACGTTTTTTAAGCAGATTTTTAAAATCGGCAAACATAGTAATATTAGCCAATACAGAAACAAGCAAAAATGCGCCGCAGGTAAACATAGCGCTTTGGGGATTGCCTATAATAAAGTCGAAGATGGGCGGAATTAAAAATACCAACAATGCAATAACTGCCATTGCCGAAGCAAAAGCGCTAAAAAAACAAGAGCGTTTTTTTATGGCAAAGTTGCGCAAGATTTTTTTGCCGCCTGCAATATCGCCTATTTCAACTTTTGGTGAAAATTTTTCAAATTCTGATTCTTCTAAACTCTGTGAAGCGCTTTGAGAAGATACATCCTCAAAAACTTTGTCTTCTAAATCAATATGTTTTGTAATACTGCTGATTGTTATGTGGTCTGTATTGCCCTTGTTATCTTTTATGGGTGTAAAACGGATTGTTGCCGTATTAGATATACCGACGTCGGTGTTTATGCCCGCTTCTTGCGTATCTATATCAGAAATATCAGGCACACTTGCATCGTGTGTACTATCAGATTTTTCACTTGGGAAAAGGCTTTCGTAAAGTTCGCGCGACTCGCGTTTTTCGGCATCGCTTACCATTCTTTCAAAAGCAGGGGTAGGAGACGCGGCGTTGTCTTTTTTTTGGGGTTTTATATCCTGTTTTTCTTTTTTTTGTTCGGGCTGTATTTTATTTGTTTTGTTTTTGCCTAAATCATCAAAAGATATATCTAAACCGTATTTTTCAGACAGGTTTTTCATTGCGTCTTCGCCGTTGCTTTTAAGAATTTCGGCTACGCTTTCAAGTTGATAGAGCGGCTCGTGGTTTTCTGACATATCACGACCTTGATCGTCTATGGTATAGCGCTTAACCTTTTCTACAAGTGTTTTTTTATCGGCAACGATATCTTCTGTTTTAAGCGAGGATTTGTTATCAGGCTTGTCTTTAAGCGCTTTATCGGGTTTGGTTTCTGGCTCGTTTTTTATAGCGCTTTCAATCTTTGGTTCTGACTCTTGCGGTGATTGGTAAATCTTTTGCGCAGTAGGGACTGAAACGCTTTCTTTAACGTTCATTCGCTTTTTGAGAGAATCAATAGCGCTTGTTTTGGTATTTGGTTGATCTTCGTCCCCCAATACCCAGAGATCAGATACCTCTTCTGCCGTCATAGCGTGCGGCGCTAAATTTTTATCACCAGATATTTTTATGTTATCGTCATCGGTATTAATAATAAAACCGTTGTTTTCGTGTTTGTTTTTTGAGAAAAATCCCATATTTATTTTCCCACCAGTATTTTATTTATTTCTTTTTCGTACTACTTCATACATTAGCACACCTGCCGCAACCGATGCGTTAAGCGAGTTAATTTCACCGCACATTGGAAGTGATATAATTCCGTCGCACTTTTTAGCGGTAAGGGTGCCAATACCCTTGCCTTCGTTACCAATAACAATGGCACAGGGGATGTCATAATCTGTTTGTGTATAAGGTGCACCGTCCATATCTGCGCCAAACACCCAAATGCCTTTTTCTTTAAGGTCGTCAATGGTGTTGGCAATATTTGTAACACGCGCGACTTTCATATATGCGAGTGCGCCTGCCGAGGTTTTTTCAACCGTAGCGTTAAGCGATGCCGAGCGGCGCTTTGGTATAATAATACCGTGCACACCGCAAGCCTCTGCCGTGCGGATAATGGCGCCCAAATTATGCGGGTCTTCTATTTCGTCACAAATAATAATAAAAGGCTTTTCTTGCCTTTCTTCTGCCGTAACAAGTATTTGCTCTACGGTAGAGTATTCTTGGCTTGCAATCATTACTGCAACACCTTGATGATTACCACCGCCGCAGTAGTAGTCAAGTTTTTGCGGGCTGATTTCTTTTATCAAAATGCCGCGCTGATTGCATTTAGCGCGAATTGCGGTAACCGAACCGCCGTTTACACCGTGTGCAATAAGAAGACGGTCAATTTCGCGACCCGAACGTAATGCTTCCATAACAGGATTTCTGCCGTATATAATGTTGCCTTGTTTTGAATCAAGGTTTTCTTTATTGTTATATTCCATTTATCTCACCTAAACATATTAATACAGAATAAGTATACCATACATAAATCAAAAAATAAAGTAAAAAATAACAAAAAAGGAGGTATTTTTTATGAAAATAAAAAGTGTTACGGGTTTTGAAGTTTTAGATTCGCGCGGCAACCCTACGATTGCGGCAAAGGTGGTTTGCGAAAATGGTGCAGTGGGATTTGCCATAAGTCCGTCGGGCGCCTCGACAGGTATGTACGAAGCACATGAGTTGCGCGACGGCGAAAATACACGATATATGGGCAAAGGTGTAACTAAAGCAGTAAATAATATCAATACCGAAATCAACAATTTGCTAAAAGACAAGTGTGTTTTTAATCAGCGCGAAATTGACGAAGTTATGATAAAGGCAGACGGTAGTAAAAACAAATCGCGACTTGGTGCAAATGCCACGCTTGCAGTGTCATTAGCAGTAGCAAAAGCGGCGGCAAGCGCGCTTAAAATTCCACTTTACAGGTATCTTGGCGGTGTCAATGCCGCCTGCTTACCTCGACCCATGATGAACATTTTAAACGGCGGTGCGCATGCGGCAAATAATATCGATATTCAAGAGTTTATGATAATACCCGACACGGCTGAAAGTTTTGCCGAAGGGCTTCGTATTTGTGCCGAAATTTATCATAATTTAGGTAAAATTTTAAAGGACAAAAACTTGAGTTCGGGTGTAGGAGATGAGGGCGGTTTTGCACCTGATCTTGACAGCGACGAGGCGGCAATAGAGTTTATCTTGCAAGCGGTTGATAAGGCGGGCTACAGCGGCAAAATTAAAATAGCGCTCGACGTTGCATCAAGCGAGTGGTACAGTGATGGAAAATACACTCTGCCTAAACGCGATAAAACCATGACTGCCGAACAACTTATAGAGTATTACAGCGAACTTGTTTCAAAATATCCGATAATATCAATTGAAGACGGCCTTTCGGAAAACGATTGGGACGGTTGGCAAAAGTTTACAGAGCAACTTGGCGATAAATTGCAACTTGTGGGCGACGACCTTTTTGTTACCAATTCCCAAAGATTAAAAATGGGCTTTGAAAAGGGAGTAGGCAACGCCGTGCTTGTAAAACCTAACCAAATAGGTACCCTTACTGAAACGTTGGATGTTGTTCGTATGGCGCAGAAAAATGGTTATGCGGCGGTCATCTCGCACCGTTCGGGCGAGAGCGAGGATACAACCATAGCGGATATTGCAGTAGCGACAAATGCGGGTCAGATAAAAACAGGGGCGCCCTGCCGCACCGACCGCGTGGCTAAATATAATAGGCTTTTGATGATTGAAAGCGAAATAAAATGCACAATGCACAATTCGTAATGCACAATTATAAAAACACAGCGCAAACAAAACTGTGTTGACATTTTATTGTTTCTAATGTAAAATAGGTAAGCAGTAGGGCTGTAACCGTTTTCGGTTTACAGCCCATTTTTACGGAGATGATTAAAATGAAAAAATTTGATACCGTTATAATCGGCGGTGGTATCGGCGGTCTTATGGCGGCTTACCGCTTGCGTCTTAATGTTCCCGATATGACCATTGCCGTAACCGAGCGCGGAAACGAACTTGAAAAGCGTGTTTGCCCTGCGGGTAAAAACAATACCTGTGTTCATTGCAAAATCTGCAGTATTACAAGCGGTTATGCAGGTGCAGGCGCATTTAGTGACGGTAAGTTTAATTTAGGCACTGCTTACGGCGGTACATTGGGTGAAGAACTTGGCGACGACCTTGCCAATCTTTACATAGACGAGGTCGATAAAATTCTTAACGAGTATTGCACATCAGGTGTTCCGCAGGTGTTTAAGTCAAATGACGAACTGCTCCTTAAATGCATTCAAAACAATCTTCGTCTATTGGATATGAATGTTAAGCATTTAGGCACAGATAACAATTATCTTACGATGCAAAATCTCATAAACGCAATTCGTGAGTCTGGCACCGAACTTTACAGTTTTTACGACTGTATCAAGGTGGAAAAACAGAAGAACGGTTATATACTCAATTATGCAAATGGCGAGATTTTCGAGGCTAAAAATATAATTATTGCGACAGGACGTTCGGGCGCTAACTTTGTGTCGGATTTTTGCAAATCAAACGGTGTAAAAATGCGTTCCAATCACATAGATATCGGTGTGCGTGTCGAGATGAAAGATATAATCTGGCGCGAATTTTCATCCAAAATTTATGAGCCCAAAATTCTTTATAAAACCAAGACCTTTGAAGACCGTTGCCGTATGTTTTGCTTTAACCAAGGCGGTCTTGTATCGGCAGAGAACAATCACGGCATAATCACAGCAAACGGTCACTCATACGCTCAAGCAGAGAAAAAGACCGACAACTGTAATTTTGCTATACTTTCAAGCATTCGTTTTACCGAGCCGTTTAATCAGCCGACGGAGTATGCCGAAAACATTTCACGCCTTGCTAATATGATAGGAAATGGCAATGTGCTGGTGCAACGTTTTGGTGACCTTATCCGCGGACGTCGCACAAACGAACACCGCCTTGCGCAAAACACTGTTGTACCTACACTTAAAGCAACTGCGGGCGATATATCGCTGGTACTGCCGCACCGTATACTTACAAATATTATCGAGACAATTTACGCTCTTGACAAGGTAGCGCCCGGTACTGCTAACGACGATACACTGCTTTACGGTTGTGAAAGCAAGTATTATTCTATCCGTCCCGAATTTATAAATAAAAAGTTTGAACTTATTGATAATGTTTATATCATTGGTGACGGTAGCGGCATCTGTCGCGGTCTCTCACAATCGGGTGCAATGGGCATTTATGTTGCGGATTGCATTACAGGAAACAGGTAATTTTTTATATATTTTGTGCAATATTACCACGACATTTTGTGACAAAATCTGTTGACA
Source organism: uncultured Ruminococcus sp. (assembly GCA_964407485.1). Lineage (GTDB taxonomy): Bacteria > Bacillota > Clostridia > Oscillospirales > Acutalibacteraceae > UBA737. The sequence continues at coordinate 980 of CAYOVQ010000044.1, read as the reverse complement.
AACACACTCTATTGTGGTAGGATATTGTTGCAGATAAATATTTGACAGTTTGCCAATATAATTTTGGATTTACGGCCCAAGAGTTTCTACCGCAACGCCACAAGTTGCGACTATTGGTTTTATTTGCTTGCTTTGGGCAGACTGTATTGTTACAGTCTGCTTTTATGTTTTTTTGGAGGTTGGTTTAATGGTTGCTCTTGAACAGAAAATACTGCGTGAAGGCACAGTACTTGACGGACATGTTCTTAAAGTAGGCTCTTTTTTAAACCAACAACTTGATGTCGATTTTCTTGTAGAAATGGGCAAAGAAATTGACCGTATCTATAAGAATGACGGCGTTACAAAACTTCTCACGGTTGAGTCATCGGGCATTGCGGTGGCAGTAGCGGCGGGCGCTGTTATGCATCTGCCTGTTGTTTTTGCCAAAAAGAACAAAACCTCAAACATAACAGGTGAGGTTTACAGTGCTATGGTACATTCTTACACCCACAACACCGACTACAAAATCGTGGTTTCTAAAGATTATTTAAGCGCAGACGACAAAATTGTTATAATCGATGATTTTCTTGCCAACGGTAAGGCGCTTGAAGGTCTTATAGATATCGTAAGTCAGGCAGGTGCTACTGTTGTAGGCGCTACCTGTGCTATTGAAAAAGGCTTTCAGGGCGGCGGAGACCGCTTAAGAGAGAAGGGTGTGCGTGTTGAAAGCCTTGCCGTAATCGATGAAATGAGTCCCGAGGAAATTATATTTCGCAAATAAGACTCGGTTACGACTCACGACGCTCGACGGGCGCGAAAGAATTCGCAGGCTACGCAAACATTACCACCTGCAAGAAGGTTTCTTAAAGTTTGAATACGCCCCACTCATTATTTCGCTGCCTCGTTGTTTGTTAGACCATTGTATGTAATTTTTTTACATAAAAATTTTTTAAAAAAAGAGGAGATCTTGAAAATGAAAAAGATTATCGCACTTCTTTTGG
>CAYOVQ010000043.1:0-8944 GCA_964407485.1 uncultured Ruminococcus sp. | reverse complement strand
AATCATAAACAGTTGTTCCCATCAGCGTATTCCAGAGCAAAACGGCAAAGAAGTTGGGACGTGGCTCAAAGGTGCCGTGTTGCAAAAAACCGTAATCGGAGGAGGCAAGCGTATTATGGAAGATTACACCGTCAGTAATGGTTGCAAAACTGCCGAGCTCGTTCAGTGTGCGGAGAACATCAAGGTAAGTGGATGCCCATGTATCTCCACCGCCGCCTGCATCTCCCGATTCGGTTACCCACATCTGACCGTTTGGCACATATTTGTCACGAAAATTGGCGTATACCTTGGCGTTATTTTGAGCAACGGCTAAATAGGCGTCGGTATGTGCTTCGTTTGCTAACCAACGCATTCCCGACATCATAGAACCAAGTCTTTCGGAAACATTATTATAGTAGTGGTAACTGAATACATCGAGCGGAATCTGTGAACCATTCATAAGATCATCGGTGGTACACATTTTCATCATGCTTCCAATACCGGCACCGCCACTCTTTATATCCACCTTCGCCATACCGCCTTCACCGAGAGAGCAAGGACCGACAATAAGGCAATTAGGATAGTTTTCTTTTACCCAACCGTTAAAGATATCCTGATCTCTTGCATAATCAGCGGCGGTATAGCCTTTTGGCGCGCCGGACATTTCAAGCATATTTGGTTCGTTCATAAACTCGGCGGCGTCAATATCTACACCGTATTCGTGGCTGAAATCAAATATCTTCTTGGTTTGTGTCAGATTAAGCGGAGCACTGTTCGGATGGTCTCCTGCACAGTTGCTAACGGAGATAAGCAGTTTGCCATTTACCGCTTTTACAAAATCAAGGACACCGATCCATTGTTCCTTTGTTAGAACACTTGTATATCCATCGGGCGCTTTTCCATCAGTTGTTCCTTCAAAATCATAATAGGTTTTGGTTGCCCAGGAGCCAGATACACGGATCCATGCCGTACCGAGTTCTTTCGCACGGCGACGTAATTTTTCATCATACAGGTTAATAGGCGGATAATACTGCATCAGGTCTGCCATTGTAGTAAAATCGGTCAGTTCTCCTGAAAACTTGAATTCTTCGGTGCCTGCGATCTGACTGGGTGTGTATGCTTTCCAAAAGGTGCCGCCGGTAATTTCGGTCATTTCAATATTGTAGGACATAAGCCGTTCATCCACAGTGCGTATTGTTTTAAGTTCTTTTGGATTAAGTTTAATGTGTTGTGCCATTTGAATCTCCTTCTGTTCTTTTGTTGGTTTTCTGTATATTTGATAATATTATTCTTCTTTAAGTGCCTTTTCCCGCTTATCTGTTGCTTCACGCACCAATACATAAACGGTCGATGCAATCGGTACAGAGAGTAGCATACCTACAGGACCTGCAATACCGCCGCCTACAGTAACAGCGGCAAGAATCCACATTCCAGGTAGATTAACACGGCTGCCCATTACTCTCGGATAAATAAGGTTGCCTTCTAATTGCTGCAAAACAACAATAAACACAAGGAAAAGAACAGCCTTTAGAGGATCTACTGTCAAAATCATAAAGGCTCCGACACCTGCACCGATAAAACCGCCTACGACGGGAATAAGCGCGGTAACACCGACAAGCGCTCCCACCATCGGCGCATATGGAAATCTAAATATCCACATTCCGAGCATACAAAGTACACCGAGGATAACGGCTTCCAAGGACTGACCGGAAATAAAGTTGCGGAAATTTACATTGGCAACGGATGCCGCGTGGATTGACCACTCGCCGAAATTTTTCGGTAGCCAAACACGAACCATTCGTTTTGCCTGTGCCTTCAACTTATCTTTGCTAAAGAGAATATAAATTGCAAAAACAAAGGAGATGAAGAAATCAAAGATACCGCCAACCAATGAACCGATTGTACCGACAGCCGTATTTACAATAGTTCCACTCTGGTTTTTAAGCCATGTTTGCAATGTGTCAAGCAGTTTATCCCAATCTGTTTTAAGCAAAACACTTCCAAACGGCAATTCGGCAAGTTCAGATTCGCTCATTGCGCTCAACTTGTTTACAAGGTCAATAACGCCCTGTACAATGAGTTTGATGGCATCCACAAGTTCAGGAATTACGAGCCAAATAACACCGACTAAAATACCAATAATCAAAACAAGAGAAATGATGAAGGATAGCGGTCTGCGAAGTTTTTGCAGAACAGGATTTTTTGTTTTATTCCAGATATGTGATTCAAAAAATCGCATAGGGACATTGAGAATAAGCGCAATAGCAGTACCGATAATCAGGGGCATAATCAGTCCTGCAAACCAAGATAACGCATTGGTGACAACACCTATGTTCTGCACACTAAGGAATATCATAATGCAGGCGGTGGCAATACCAATCAGCCACCTTGTCAGTTTCTTTCTTTTTTCAGGTGTAAATTCCATAATACAACTCCTTTTAGTTAAATATATATTTTTGATTTTCTCCCAAAAATATAAGTGATGAATGAAATTGCCGCAAGCCTATTGTAATGTATGAAGAGTTGAAGCAATCGTACAGGGAAGTGTTCCAAGAAAACCGCTTAGCATATATTTATGAAAGGGCATTTTTATTGCACCAAAGTGTATACTTATGGCATCCCTCGGTAAACAAAACAGCGTGCGCAGAAAAAACGATAGGAACTTCTGGTTTTGAGATTCCATAGCAAAAATACGGGCAACTCCCTTATATGTAACCCCGAAAAGCCGCCGAAGCACCCGACGGCTTTTTCAGGATTACTTATGATGCTTTAAAAGTCCAAACGCTTTAGAAAGTTCCATAGCAAGCAACGGAACAAAAACAAGACCGATGCCTAAGAGATACAGTTTACACGGCAAAGTTACAAGACCAAACGCGGCTTTTATAGGTGTGAAAAGTACCAGCGCAACAAGCAAGGTCGAAGCAAGCGCCGCCCAGTTGAGTTTGTGGTTCTTAAATATACCGATTTTGAACAAGGAATGCTCAGAACGCATATTAAATGCCTGAACGACCTGAGAGAGAGCAAGTACCATAAAGGCAAGAGTCTGACCGCCTTCAAGTGTGCCGGTTATGTTTTCACCGACCTTAAAACCGATGAGCGTGAGCGCGGCAAACATAATGCCTTGCAGTACCACACGTATACCAAGACCGCCTGCAAAAATGCCCTCGTTTTTAGGCTTTGGCTTTCTGTCCATAACATCGCTTTCTACGGCTTCCATACCGAGCGCAATCGCAGGCAGTGAGTCGGTTACAAGGTTAATCCACAGAAGTTGCATAGAGAGAAGCGGTGTTTTATGCCAGAGCAGCATTGATATAAATACGGTGATGACCTCACCAACATTGGTACCAAGAAGATATCCAACCACCTTTTTGATGTTGGCGTATATACCACGTCCTTCGCGAACGGCATCTACAATAGTTGCAAAGTTATCATCCGTAAGCGTCATATCGGCGGCACCCTTTGCCACGTCGGTACCGGTAATACCCATTGCGCAACCGATATCTGCAGCTTTAAGAGCAGGCGCATCGTTGACACCGTCACCCGTCATTGATACGACCTGACCTTTGCGCTGCCAAGCCTTAACAATACGAATCTTGTTTTCAGGTGATACACGGGCATACACGCTGATGCTCTCAACCTGTGCATCAAGTTCACTGTCTGTCATTGCATCAAGTTCGGCACCCGTAATAGCACGGTCACCCTCAAGTAAAATACCGAGTTCTTTTGCAATAGCAGAAGCGGTAACAACGTGGTCACCCGTAATCATAACAGGTTTGATACCTGCTCTGCGGCAAACGGCAACGGCATCCTTTGCTTCGGGACGGGGTGGGTCAATCATACCGACAAGTCCCATAAAGGTAAGTCCGTTTTCAAGTTCTTCGGAGGAGGGGTTTTCGGGAACGGTATCAATTTCCTTGTAGGCAACAGCCAAGACACGCAGAGCGTTTTCGCTCATAGCATCGGTAACCTTTCTTGCGGTTTCAAGATCACCTGCAACACATCGGGGAGCCATCATATCAAAAGCACCCTTAACAATGACAATATTCTTGCCGTCAATCTGGTTTACGGTAGTCATTAACTTACGGTCTGAGTCAAAAGGAATTTCTGCAAGGCGTGGATATTGCTTATTAAGTTCTTCCTTGGGCATACCATTCTTATGTGCGGCAAGAACAATGGCGGTTTCGGTGGGATCACCGATGTGCTGTTCTTCGTCACCGTGGAATACAACCGAACCGTCACAGCAGAGTGTGCCGTACATAAGAAGTTTTTTGATATTATCGGTATTATTGTTACTGATAAGTTCGGGGTCGAGATAACCGTCGGCATAAGCCTTGGTAAGTGTCATACGGTTTTGGGTAAGCGTGCCTGTCTTATCCGAGCAGATAACCGATGCGCCACCAAGCGTTTCAACAGCAGGGAGTTTGCGGATAAGGGCATTCTTTTTTACCATTCGCTGAACGCCGATGGAAAGCACGATCGTAACGATAGCAGGCAGTCCTTCGGGGATAGCAGATACTGCCAAGGATACGGCGGTCATAAATATCTCAAGCACGGGAATACCGTTGACAAGGCCAACGACAAAGATGATTGCACAAGCAACAAGAGCCAAAACACCAAGATATTTTCCAAGTTGTGCGAGTTTTTGCTGCAGTGGAGTTTGACAGTCCTCTTCGTTATCAAGAAGGTTCGCGATCTTGCCCATTTCGGTGTCCATTCCCGTAGCGGTAACAACAGCCGTTGCCGTACCATAGGAAATAGAGCATCCCGAATAGACCATATTATGACGGTCACCGAGAGATGCGCCTTCTTTTACTTCGGCAAGATAGTCCTTCTCGCTCGGCACGGATTCGCCCGTCAGCGCCGATTCTTCGGATTTAAGTCCTGCACTGTGGAGAAGTCTTGCATCGGCAGGAACAAAATCACCTGCTTCCAAACGGATAATATCACCGGGGACAAGGTCTGCGGCATCAATTACCTTTTCCTTGCCGTCACGGATAACTCTTGCGTGGGGCGCCGACATATTTTTAAGAGCATCCAACGCTTTTTCGGCTTTACCTTCCTGATACACACCCATAACGGCGTTTAAAATTACGATAAGAACGATAAGAGCAGGCTCAAACAACTCGCCCCAATTCTGTTCTACGCAAACCACCACAAAGGAAATAATCGCGGCTGCAATAAGGATAAGAATCATCGCATCCTTGAACTGATCAAAGAAACGCTGCACAGTCGTTTTCTTTTTCTTTTCACGGAGTTTATTGGCTCCATACTTTTCTCGTCGTTTTTGAACCTCTGTTGAACATAAACCGTTGGTTTCATCTGCAGACAAGGTTGTAAGAAGCATGTCTTTGCTTTGGCTATAAGGTGTCAATTATATTTCCTCCAATACTAGAAATTTTCATTATTATAAAATCCTTTTCTCAACTATTGTTCAACTCAAGTTCAACGATTATTTAATTTTTTCTTTACGAAGCGTTGCTATTAAATTTCCTTTATGTAACAGCGGCGGCGTCTATGCTGACGTTTATCAAAACTGCGCCACATACTGTGAACGGCGGTATTGGTTTCGAGCATCGGGCCCGTTTCGCAAAATTTCACCTTATTGCCAATGATATTTTTTGACATAGCGCTGATTAAAACGGCGGGCAGTCCCAGGGATTGATAATTTGGGTCAACAGCCACAAAAAACATTTCTAAGGTATCGTTTTTACCGTTGAGCGCTTTTAGCAATCTGAAAATGCCTAAGGGGAACATTGTGCCATTTGATTTTTTGAGCGCTTTAGCAATGGAAGGCACCAATACTCCAAATCCGACTATTTTGCCGTCTTTATTTTTTATTGAGCAGATATAATCAAGATTTACAACGGGAATATAGTTGTCTATGGCATTTTTAATTACTTCAGGTGTCAGCGGTACCGTGCCGTACAGTTTCGAAAAAGCAACGTCTATAATGCTAAAGGCTTCAAAGGCATCGGCATAAAGTTCTTTACGCTTTTTATAGGTAATGACCTGATATCCGTTTCTCTCGATGAGTCGATTGGATATTTTTTCAATGCGTGGGTCAATGCTTTCGGGAACGCTGATTTTATATTCTATCCAGTCAATGTCTTTTTCGAGCCCCAATCGTTCCATATGCTCTATATAATACGGATGATTATAAAAGGTAATGGACATATTTAGTTCTTCAAAACCTTCAATAAGCATTCCTTCGTGGTCCATATCGGTAAAGCCGATAGGCCCCATAACTTCACTAAGCCCTTGAGTTTTAGCCCATTCTACAACAGCATCAAATAATGCTTTTGATACCTCATAATCATCTATAAAATCAAAACGTGTAAAGCGGATAGCGTTCTTATTCCACTTTTTGTTGTAAGCATGATTTATAAGACCTGCTATTCTGCCAACAATCTCACCGTTCATATACGCTAAAAACAATCTTGTATCGCAAAAAGCATATGCAGGGTTTTTATCTTTGCTAAAGGTGTCAAGTTCGTCCGAAAACATAAACGGAACATAGTATTCATTATCTTTGTAAAGAATATTCGGAAATTCAATCCAACTTTTTAAGTCCTTTTTTGTAAATACTTCTTTTACGATTACGGTATCCGTAACCGCCTGACGTGTAATGACTTCCATATTTTATCCCCCTATTTTTTATCAAGATTTCTTTTTATAAAAGACCTTAAACACCAAAATCTCTGCCAACAGGCAAACCGGTAACGCCGCAAAGAAATCTACTGCAGAGTGTTGTTTTATAAACATTGTTGAAAGACAAATTAAAATAACAGCAACCAAAACAAAAGCCTTCCAAAGTTTTGACACATCCTTGGCTTTCAGCCAAACTGATGCAATTCCGATAGAATAGGCGCAGTGCAGTGACGGACAAACGCCGGTATTGGTATCAAAGGCATATAAAAAGTTGATGCAGTCGGTCAAAAAATTATCTCTCGGAAACTCAGCAGGTCGCAGATTTTGACAGTTAGGGTATACAATGTATACGATCATTGCACATATTTGCGTTATGATGATAAATGTTTGTAATTTCTTAAAACTATCCACATCATAAAGGGCGAAATAGCCAAGTGAAAAAACTATTAATGCATACCAAAACACATACGGTAATAAGAACCATTCGCAAAACGGAATAATATCATCAAGCCGACAATGGATAATGTGGCAACTTTCAACGGGTATCAGGTTCTCTGTAAGGAAATATAAGATAAAATATACAACCCAACCAAAAAGCAGTTTTAGGTGTGAAAACTGTGGTGTATTTAATTTTGAAAATCGAAACTGGCGGTAATCAACCATAGGTTTTTTCATGCGGCACCTCGTTTATATCCTTGTTTGACAGATAGTATTTCTTTTTTATATTTCGATACGGAACAACGGTATGTTCGGGTAAATCGCGGGCAATTTTCGTTATCTCAGCGGATAAATATTCTGCAATCTTATGGCGTTCGGTGGCTGTATCATTGCTGCTATCAAAGATTATCCCCTTGCCGATATACATTTTACGAAGAGTCGGTGCAATATACATTGGCACAAAGGTAAGCTCAACACCCGTCTTTTTGTAATAAAGTTTTGCTACGTCAATAAAGTTCTCTTGAAATTTATAGAGAATGTTATTGTGCTTTTCGTCCTTTTCAGGAAAAATCAGAATGTTTCTGCCGCTTGACAGCATTTTTACCGTTTCTCTGAAGGTGGAAATAATTCTGTTGTCACGGTAAACGGCAATGGTTCTTGCATTATTAAAAATGCAACTCGCAAGCGGTGCGATTATATAGGATAGTAGCCTATATAACGGACGGGTCCACTTTGGCTTTTGGCTCCAAAAATCCGTGTAGGCATACTGAGGCACCTCACGAAGATTCATCATTTGCCCCGCACACCAAATATAGCAGTTATTCGGCATAAACAGTTCTCCTGCGATGGGTCCGTTCATTTGTGTGTGATTAGCAACTATGATAACGTTGTCTTTTGGAAGATTTTCAATGCCCTCTATGGTGCATTTACCATAAAATAATCGGACAAAAAAGCGTACTATTTTGAAAAATCCTCGCGACAACCATGTTGTTTTCTTGTTTTTCACTATCTTATCTCCAAACTGTATGCATAATTATTCTATAATACATAATTATATAAATTAAACTTCAACTGATTATCAACTAAAGTTCAACAAATGTTGATGTTGAATTGAAGAACAGTTGAAATTTGCTTTGTATCATAGAGTTGTAAAATAAGCGAGGGTATCGCACAAAAAGGAGTTACATATTATGAAAAAGGTTAATTCGGGGAATTTCAGTCTCGCAATGAGTTTTGTTGAGATTTTGATTGGTATTCTGTTATTAATCAATCCGATAGGCTTTACTTCCGGTATTATTATCACACTTGGTATTGTTATGGTTATTATGGGATTTGTGCAAATTATCAGTTATTTCCGCACCGATGCAGAAGAAGCGGCGGGCGGCGGAAAACTGACAAAAGGAATCTTATTTGCGGTTCTTGGTCTGTTCTGTACGTTTAAGTCCGGTTGGTTTATTGCAACCTTCCCGATCATCACCGTTCTTTACGGTGTGCTTATTTTGATTGCCGGTGTGAGCAAATTACAAAAGGCAGTAGATATGGCGAGAGTTAAACAGAACTACTGGTTTGTGGCTCTGATTAGCGCACTGCTGACTTTGTTATTTGCCATTTTGATTCTTGCAAATCCCTTTGCCTCTACCGCAGTTCTTTGGAGTTTTATCGGCATTACGCTTATTGTTGAGGCAGTAATGGATGTTGTAACCTTTATTTTTGCAAAGAAATCCTAATGTAAGAAGCGGAGGCGATAATTCGCCTGCGGCGAGTGATATTGCTACGCAGTGTTATTCGGCTTTCAGCCGAGTGATATTTGCTTCGCAAGTTATGGGCGAATAGAATATCACTAAGCCTAACGGGCTTAATATCACTTTCTTTTGAAATA
>CAYOVQ010000042.1:0-9393 GCA_964407485.1 uncultured Ruminococcus sp. | reverse complement strand
CAGGTTGTAAAATTTCCGACATGGTTTTAATAACCTCCTTTATAATACCCGCAGGCGTAGATGCGCCCGCGACAACGCCAACTTTATTTGCTTTAGAAAACCACTTCGGTTTTAGTTCCGCCGCGGTTTCTATCAAATGGGTATTTGTACAAAGTGACGCACACACATCAAAAAGTTTTGCTGTGTTTGAACTGTGTCTGCCTCCAATTACAACCATAACATCATTGACTGCAGCCAGTTCTTGCGCCTCGCTTTGACGAGTTGACGTAGCACTACATATTGTATCAAATATTTTTGCATTTGTACATACTTTTTTTAAAAAAATTTGCGCAAAATCCCATTTTTTTGCGTTAAAAGTGGTCTGTGAGACCACCGAAACGGCATTTTCTTTAAGTTCGGGGTGGTTTTTTATAAGATTTTCAAGTTTTTCAACCGAATCAAAAACATAATAATCACCCTCACAGTGACCGATTATACCTATAACCTCGTGATGTTTTTCATCACCTGCAATTAAGATTGTGTCACCCGCACCCGACTGTTCGGCTACTATTCTATGTATCTTTGATACAAAGGGGCAGGTAGCATCGCACAGCTTTACCCCTACCCTTTGCGCTTCCTCGTATACTGTTTTACCAACACCATGAGAACGTATGATTAGGGTTTCGTCTTTTTGAGTCTCATCGGGAGTATTTACAACACGTACACCCTTTGACGTTAATTCCTCTACCATCTGGCTGTTGTGAATTATAGGTCCTAACGTACAAACCTTTTCCCCACTGTCCACAAGGTCATATACCATCTGTACCGCACGGTTTACACCAAAGCAAAAGCCCGCGGTTTTAGCAAGTGTTATTTTCAATTTAACCTTTCCTTTACTATCGCTAAAAGTTTTTCAATCGACTCTTCAAGAGTGTTGCCCGTGGTATCAAATATAATTGAATCCTCTGCGGGTTTAAGCGGCGCTATATCACGGTGAGAGTCGTTATAGTCACGGGTTTCAATATCTTTATAGATATCATCATATTTAACATCCATACCCTTTTCTTTAAGTTCTTTAAAACGGCGGTTTGCTCTTTCCTCGACAGATGCCGTTACAAAGAATTTAAGCGTAGCATTGGGCAACACAACAGTGCCTATGTCTCTGCCATCCATAAGAACGTTATTTTCTCTTGCCAATTTGCGTTGCATTTCGAGCAAAAACGCACGCACAGGCGGTTTTGCCGATACGGCTGATGCCATCATAGATGCCTCGGGTGTTCTTATCTCATCAGATACGTCTTCACCGTTTAAAAACACGTGTTGTGTACCATCGATAAACTTTATATCTACCTCTATTGTTTTTAGGATTGATTCGATATCGCAGTTAAGTTCGTTTGTGTAACCTTCACGCAAAAATTTAAGACCTACTGTGCGGTAAAGCGCGCCTGTGTCTACGTAGATAAAACCAAGTTCTTTTGCGGCGCCCTTTGCTACTGTGCTTTTGCCCGCGCCTGCAGGACCATCTAATGCAATAGAAATCATTTTAAATTTCCTCCTTATGTTTTGCAGCGCTCTCCCCTGCAAGTACGCCTGTTGAAAACGCTATTTGTAAATTAAATCCGCCTGTATAGGCGTCAACGTCGATTATCTCACCTGCAAAGAATAAACCGCCTACAATTTTTGACATCATAGTTGCAGGGTCAATTTCTTTGACCGAAATGCCACCGCTTGTAATAATCGCCTCTTCGATAGGTCTAAATCCTGTAATATTAAGTTTAAAATGCTTAATGGCATTTATAAGCGACTGACGTTGCTCACGGCTTATTTGATTAACCTTTGTATGCGGGTCGATGCCCGACATATTTATTATAACCGAAATTATGCTTTTAGGCAGTAATTTGTCTAAAGAATTTGCAAAATCACGATTTAACAATTCTTCAAAATCACGAAGAAGGCGCTTGTCAAGTTGGGCTTCATCTAAAGCGGGTTTTAAATCAATTTCGGCATAATACTGTTTTTTGTCCATATACCGCAGATGCGCCGAAGCCGATAACGTAAGCGGACCAGATATGCCCGTATGGGTAAAGAGCATTTCGCCCATCTCTTTATAAAGCGGCTTTTTCTTACCCGTTTCAAAAACAGATAAAGTTACATTTTTAAGCGAAAGTCCTGCAAGACGGGTGCAAAACCCCTCATGACATTCAAGCCCTACAAGTGATGGTGTAAGCGGTGTCACTGTGTGACCGAGAGACTTTGCCATTTTATATCCGTCACCCGTAGAGCCCGTAAGCGAATAAGACATACCGCCTGTGGCAACTATCACGCAGTCGGCATCAATTATTTTACCGTCGTTAAGTTTTACAGCGGTTACCTTTCCTTGCGGCGCTATTATGGCCTCTGCCGTGCCCTCAATTATATTACAGGATTTTTGTGCAGTTTTTACTAAAGCATCAACTATATCAACCGCCTTATCCGACACAGGAAAAACGCGGTTTCCACGCTCGGTTTTAAGCGGTACACCACACTCTTCAAAAAATTGCATCGTATCAAGCGCGCCAAAATTACTGAATGCCGAATATAAAAATTTTCCATTTTTGGGGGTGTTTGCAATAAGTGTGTTCATATCACAGTTATTTGTGACATTACATCTACCCTTGCCCGTTATCATAACCTTGCGCGCGGGTCGGGAATTTTTTTCAATAACCGTTATACTGTGCGGTATGCCTGACATTTCTTTCGCCGCCGCTTGTGCCGCCATAAGTCCTGCCGCGCCTCCGCCTATTATAACTATTTTTTTCATTCCCTCACCACTCTTTCAAATGATATATCATTTTACAACAAAACTTAAAAAAAGTAAACAATAAAATCGGGAGGCGAAACGCCTCCCCTACATAAAATTTATTTTATTAATTTTTTGACCTTATCGTGTAAAGTAAACATATAGTATGACGCTATACGCGATATACCTATATCATATAGTATGAAAACGACGTTGCAAAGCGCTAAAAATAGTAATGCACCGTATTTGCCCCACTGCCCGAAATCGTCAAAAGAAATACCAAACACTACGGTTGAAACGTAATAAAACGCAACAGCCGCAGCATTAAAACAAATAAGTTTCAATGCCCATTCAATAGCATGTTTGTTTATTTTTTCAATAAGCGATTTTAAAATCGGGTAATAACCCAAAAACAGCACGTAAAGAATTTTGGCTTCCGCCTCACCCGTGATAAATACAATCACCGCGCTTACAATATAGGTACCAAATGCCCATGATACTCCGCATTCTATAAGCGGCACCATCATAAACAATCCTGCAAGGGCAGGTATGGCATAAGTAAGATACGGAAAATAACTTGCGAGCATTATTGCAACCGAAACGGCTGCCACCATACCGCAAAGGGTAATTTTTTTTGTGTTTTTCATATTATCTGCAACCCGTACAAGAACAAAGATCGCCGCCGCACATTTCACACAAACAATCGGCACACATAAGTCCCTGACACATATCGCAAGCGTCACAACCACCCGTAGTACCGTACGAGCGGTACGGATTATATTGTTGTCCGCTTTGACGTTGCGCGTTGTTCATAGCGTTACGGTATTCGGGATTTTGCGGATTCATACGCACTGCCGTTGCAAAACTTGTATATGCCTGATCAAACCAACCGCGTCGGTAAAGCACCGTGCCGTTTAAGAAATACCACTCGGCATCACGATTTTGAGGCGGTATGCCGTCGAGCAATTCCTGCGCTTGTTCAAGTCTGCCTTGATTGATAAGCGAACGCACTTCGGGAAACTTGGTGCTACCGCTATATGAACCGTTATACGAATTACCGCCCGAATTTTTAGACGAACCGTGTCTGCGAGAGTTAACAATAGCATCATAAGCCTCGTTAATCTCTTTCATCTTTTCGCCTGCAAGGTCGGACAGCGGATTATCGGTGTAGTTATCGGGGTGATATTTACGCGCAAGTTCACGGTAGGCGTTTTTTATTTCATCGTCTGTCGCGTTTTTAGAAACGCCCAACACCTCATACGGATCTCTCATTTATTTAACTCCTTCATAAAGGTTTCTTCTAAACCCAAATATATTATATTTCCCAATATATGCTTATACTTTTTTACATCAAGCAGTTCAAACGCTTTTGATGACTCATTAACGCAAAAATAAAGTTGCTGCGTTACACGATTTTTGATATCTTTGTCATCGACGTTTTTGAGCACATTATAACTGCCTTTTTTTATGTCGTCGGGCAAATCAACCGCCGCGTCAAGCAGATAGATGTATCTGCCCATACAGTAACCAAGTCGCGACAACACTCTTTTTTGCGATTCATCGTCACTGCAAAGGGCAAGTATTTTTTGCATAACCTTGGCAGTTGGGTCTGCCGCCTCGTCAATAGACGTGCAACCTGCTTTTTCAAGTGTGTTTTGCTCTTTTATATATTCGCTGACGGCAATTTCAATCTGCGGATAACCTTTGGCTGCCTTTTTATGCGCACTGCTGAAAATGGGTTTCAAAAAATAATAACCTATTTTTTTAATACCGCGCTCATCATCTATATTATCAAGTATTTTGTAATACAGCATTATCATAGCCGCGGCTGCGGGCATATCTATTGCGGTGTCATCCTTGCAGTAGTTGCATTTTTTTAGCGGATTAAACGCGCAACGCTTTTGAACAAAACTGTCACAACCGTCGCGCAGTGACATATTAAGCAATGCTAAAAAGGTGAAATCGTAACTTAAAGTAAAGCGTGAGAGTATGCCATAACTATGCCCTAACTTTTTACAAAGTGAGCAATAAACAGCCTTGTAAACCTCATACTCTTTAATTTTAAGTTCGGGCTTGCAAGCCTTAACAAAACCAAACACCGCTTTCACCTCACATTATCATAATAAATGGAAAATTGCAATATTTGGTGAATAATGTGTAAATATTTATACCTCTAAAACTTTTTTAAGGAACTTACCTGTATAAGATTCTTCACACTGCGCCACCTTTTCGGGTGTACCTTGTGCCACTACCGTGCCACCGCCGTTGCCACCCTCGGGACCTAAATCTATAATATGGTCGGCAACCTTTATAACGTCAAGATTATGTTCGATTACAAGCACGGTATTACCCGCATCAACGAGACGTTGCAACACCTCGATAAGCCTGTGAACATCGGCTGTGTGCAGACCTGTTGTGGGCTCGTCAAGTATATATATAGTCTTACCGGTACTCTTTTTAGAAAGTTCTGTTGCCAATTTTACGCGTTGCGCCTCACCGCCCGAAAGTGTGGTTGCGCTCTGCCCTATCTTGATGTATCCCAGACCTACGTCAAACAACGTTTTTAACTTGCGGTAAATACGTGGATGACTTTCAAAAAAGTTCATACCCTCTTCTACCGTCATTTCAAGAACATCATAAATATTTTTACCCTTATAACGAACACTCAAAGTTTCTTTATTGTAACGTGTTCCACCGCAAACCTCACAGGGTACATAAATATCGGGCAAGAAATGCATCTCTATCTTTTTGATACCGTCTCCCCAGCAAGCCTCACAGCGACCGCCCTTTACATTAAATGAAAATCTGCCTGCGGTATAACCTTTTGCCTTAGCATCCTTTGTGTTGGCATATAGGTCGCGTATATCGGTAAACACACCTGTGTAAGTCGCAGGATTGCTTCGAGGAGTTCTACCTATTGGTGACTGATCAATATCAATAACCTTGTCAAGATACTCGATACCCTCGATAGCCTTGTATTTGCCCGCAATGGTTTTTGCGCGATTTAGTTTATTGGCTAAAACCTTATAAACAATATCGTTTACAAGCGATGATTTACCGCTGCCCGATACGCCCGTAACGCAAACAAATTTGCCCAGCGGTATCTTAACATTAATATTTTTAAGATTATTTTCGGCGGCACCCTTTACAACCAAGTGATTACCGTTGCCCTTGCGACGAATAGCGGGTACAGGTATCTGTTTTCTTCCCGAAAGATAGTCTGCCGTAATGGAGTTTTCGCACTTGAGCAACTCTTCGGGAGTGCCGTCAAACACAAGTTGTCCGCCGTGAATACCTGCGCCCGGCCCTATATCTATTACGTAATCAGCCTCGCGCATAGTGTCTTCATCGTGTTCAACTACAATAAGAGTATTGCCAAGGTCACGCAGATGTTTGAGTGTTGCGAGCAATCTTTCATTATCACGCTGATGAAGACCGATGCTTGGTTCGTCAAGCACATAAAGCACACCCATAAGCGATGAGCCGATTTGTGTGGCAAGTCTTATACGCTGACTTTCGCCGCCCGAAAGCGTACCTGATGAACGTGACATTGAAAGATAATCAAGACCTACACTTGACAAGAAGTTTAGCCGCTCTTTTATCTCTTTTAAAATAGGCTCCGCTATCATTTGCTGCATTTGGTTAAACTTTAAATCTTTAATAAAATCTAACGTTTCACCTATCGACATATCACATATTTCTTTTATGTTTTTGCCGCCGACAGTTACCGCCAGATATTCGGGTTTAAGTCGTGCGCCCTTACAGTCAGGGCAGGCGCTCTCGGTCATATAACTTTCATATTCGGCACGGGCATAATCGCTTTTGGTATTTTCATATCGACGTTGCAGGTTATTTATGACACCCTCAAATGCCGCGTGATATGTGCCGCTACCAAAATCAGAATTGCGGTGAAGTTCAAGTTTTTCTTCCCCCGTACCGTAAAGCACCGCATTTTTAGCCTTGTCGCTCAAATCCTTCCAAGGCGTATTTACACTAAAACCGTATTTGCGGGCAAGACCGTCATAATACATAGTGGCTATAGCGCCTGCATCGGGATTAAACCAAGAGTTTACACCCCAACCTGCCGCCTTGATGCAACCCTCTGACAGTGACAAATTTTCGTCGCTTATAATAAGACGCGGGTCAATCTTCATAAACATACCAATACCCGTACATGTAGGACACGCACCCATCGGGTTGTTAAACGAAAACATTGTAGGGGTAAGTTCGGGTATGCTGATGCCGTGCTCATCACAAGCATAACTTTGTGAAAATTGCAATTCTTTACCGCCTATAACATCAGCCGCAACAAGACCGCCCGAAAGTGACAGTGCCGTCTCGATACTGTCGGCAAGGCGTGAGCGGATATCTGCCTTTATTACAAGACGGTCAACCACGACCTCTATCATATGCTTTTTGTTTTTTTCAAGTTTTATTTCTTCAGATAAATCGTAAATATTTCCATCAATACGCACACGCACATAACCCGACTTGCGAACACGTTCAAGTTCTTTAACGTGCTCACCCTTGCGGTTCTTTACTATGGGAGAGAGTATCTGCACCTTGCTACCCTCATCCAAAGCCATAATAGTATCAACAATCTGGTCGGTTGACTGCTGACTTATCTCTTTGCCGCAAACAGGACAGTGCGGAACACCCACACGCGCATATAGAAGTCGCAGATAATCATAAATTTCAGTAACCGTACCTACGGTAGAACGCGGGTTTTTTGACGTGGTCTTCTGGTCAATGGATATAGCGGGAGAAAGCCCGTCAATGCTGTCAACATTGGGCTTTTCCATCTGACCTAAAAACTGACGCGCATAGCTAGAGAGCGACTCAACATAGCGGCGCTGACCCTCGGCATATATGGTATCAAACGCAAGCGAAGACTTACCGCTGCCCGAAAGACCCGTAAACACAACAAGTTTGTCACGGGGTATTGTAACATCCATATTTTTAAGATTGTTTTCCCTTGCTCCTTTTATAACAATTTTATCATTAGACAAAATCTATTCCTCCAAAACATTAACGGATTGCTTCGTCGTTATACTCCTCGCAACAACAATAATATAGTAGCATCTCAGGATATGTCATTGCGAGTGACGATAGTCACGTGACAATCCGCCTTATTTACTCTTTCTTAGTTTTTCTATCCTATCACGCAAATATGCCGCGTGCTCAAACTCAAGAATTTTAGCCGCCTGTTTCATCTCGTTGGTAAGCCGTTTAATAAGCGCCTCTTTTTCGGCACGTGACAACTGTTTGTCAGATTTTTCATTGTCGGTCTTTGTGCCGATTTCAATAACATCGCGCACATCCTTAACAATGGTTTTTGGCGTTATTCCGTGAGCCTCATTATATGCTTGCTGTATAGCGCGGCGGCGCTCGGTCTCGCGGATAGCGTTTTCCATAGAGCGAGTGACTGAGTCGGCATACATTATGACCTCGCCGTCGGCGTTACGGGCGGCGCGTCCGATAGTCTGTACAAGTGAAGTCTCGCTACGCAAAAAGCCCTCTTTATCGGCGTCAAGTATTGCCACAAGCGACACCTCGGGTATATCGAGACCCTCACGCAACAGATTTATACCCACAAGTACATCAAATTCACCAAGTCGCAAATCACGGATAATCTCCATGCGCTCGATAGTGTCAATGTCATAGTGCATATAACGCACTTTTATATCAAGATTTTCAAGATATTCAGTAAGGTCCTCTGCCATTTTTTTAGTAAGGGTAGTGATAAGCACACGCTCATGTTTTGCAACACGCATATTTATCTGCGACACAATATCGTCTATCTGCCCCTCGCTCGATTTTACGGTAACAAGCGGGTCCAAAAGCCCTGTGGGTCGTATTACCTGTTCAACAATCTGCGCCGAATGTTCCTTTTCAAAATCGGAAGGTGTAGCAGATACAAATATCGCCTGATTTATGTGTGAGTAAAATTCCTCAAAATTAAGCGGCCTGTTATCGTAAGCCGAAGGCAAACGAAATCCGTACTCGATAAGGTTGTCCTTTCTACCCCTATCACCGCCAAACATACCACGCACCTGAGGCAGCGTTACGTGCGACTCATCTACAAAAAGCAAAAAATCATCAGGGAAATAGTCAAGCAGTGTTGACGGTGTGCTACCCGGTGCCCTACGCGACAACACGCGAGAATAGTTTTCAATACCCTTGCAGACACCGATTTCACGCAGCATTTCAATATCGTATTCGGTGCGCTGACGAATGCGTTGCGCCTCAATCAGCTTGCCGTTTTCCTGAAAGAATGCAACGCGTTCTTCCATTTCGTTTTTAAGGTCAGTCAGCGCTTCTTCTAACTTATCCTGCGGCACGATATAGTGTGACGCAGGATAAATTGCAGTATGTGATAAAAATTGCTTAACCTCACCCGTTACGGTGTTGATTTCGCTAATGCGGTCAATTTCATCGCCAAAAAATTCTATACGCAATGCGTCACCGTAAGCATAAGCGGGATACACCTCTACCGTGTCACCGCGAACACGAAACTTGTTGCGCACAAAGTTAATGTCATTACGTTCATACTGCAAATCAACAAGTTTGTGTATCAGTTCATCTCGGCTTTTTTCCATACCCGTGCGAAGAGAGATAACCATATTGCGATAATC
>CAYOVQ010000041.1:0-9492 GCA_964407485.1 uncultured Ruminococcus sp. | reverse complement strand
TCACCTGCAGGGCCTTGCGGACCAATGGGACCTGCTTCTCCGGCGGGACCCTGTGGTCCGATGGGACCGGCTACACCTGCGGGACCCTGCGGTCCGGTAGCACCCGTTTCTCCGGCGGGGCCTTGGGGACCAATGGGACCTACTTCTCCGGCGGGACCCTGTGGTCCGATTGGACCGGCTACACCTGCGGGACCCTGCGGTCCGGTAGCACCCGTTTCACCGGCAGGACCTTGTGGACCAATGGGACCTACTTCTCCGGCGGGACCCTGTGGTCCGATTGGACCGGCTGCACCTACGGGACCCTGTGGTCCGGTAGCGCCAGTCTCACCTGCAGGACCTTGCGGACCAATGGGACCTTGCGGTCCTATGGGACCTCGTGGACCGGGTGGGCATTTTGAACAATCAAAGTCACAGCAACATTCATCGGCGCAACAATCTTTTTGACAGCCACAGTCACAATTGCGTTTCTCGTCATTACAATCTTTCTGATGGCTTTCTTTTTTATCGCTCTCATGAGAGTTATTATTGTTGTTATAAAAATTCCATCTACTCATTATATTCACCTCCTAAGTTATATTATATAATATGCTTTTGTATACCATTGTGGTGCTTAATACTTTTTTGAATGGTCACGAACTGATTTGTCTCTTGTGTATTTTTTGTTTGTGTGAAGGACTTGAATATTTGACCGATAATATGATATATTTATAAAAATACTTTAAAGGATATTTTTATGATTACTATAACACCCAATTATTATAATAAATTCAAATGCATTGCCGACAGGTGCAAACACTCTTGTTGCATCGGTTGGGAAATAGATATTGATGATGTCGCGTTAAAAAAATACAATAGTCTTAAAAGTGATTTTGCATCTAGACTAAAGGCGCATATAGACCTTAAAGACTCGCCGCATTTTAGGTTAGATGCAAATGAACGTTGTCCGTTTTTAAATAATCAAGGGTTATGCGACATTATTACAAACATAGGCGAGGATATGCTGTGCCAGATATGCAGTGACCATCCGCGTTTTCGCAATTTTTATGAAGATTATGTAGAGGTAGGTCTGGGTCTGTGTTGCGAAGTTGCTGCACAAATTATTCTTACAAAAAAAGACAAAACAAGTCTCAATCTGCCAACCGAGGCGGCGCAAATACCAATCCTTAATTTTAGAGAAAAACTTTTTGATGCTTTGCAAGACAGAACGTTTTCTATAGATGAACGTGTAGAAAATATGCTGTTTTTAGTTGACGCGCGCCTACCGAATAATATTAACTGGTACGAGGTGTTTAACGGGTTAGAGAAATTAGACAACACTTGGAACAGTTATTTGTCGCGCATTAAAAGCGGCATTGAAACTAACTGCGATAATTCACTTGACACTGCATACGAACAGTTGCTTGTATATTTGATTTATAGGCATTTTTCTGACTGTCAATATGACGAAAGGGTTAAAGAGAGGGTTTTGTTTGCGGCTCTTATATACAAAGTTATTAAGGCTATGAACACATCAAACAAGTTAACAGAACTTTTAGAAATCGCGCGTCTTTATTCTTGTGAAATTGAATATTCAGATAAAAATATAAATAAGATACTTCTACAATTAACTTAATCAAAAAAACAGTCCATTTTTTGAAATGGACTGTTTTTTTGATTATCATTTTTCTTTTTTTAACACCTTTTTTTGCCAAGATTTTTGTCGGCACTCGGGACATTTCATATATCTTGTTCTGTTTATGTGCATCGCCCATAAAACGCTACTATACGTCGGCTCATATCTATGACCGCATTTAGCGCATTCATAGTAGCCTGCAACCTGCTCAATTTGTATAGCGTTCGCTATTCCTGTCGCAAACAAAACAAAACCTATAACAATAAGAACAATTCTTAACCAGTTTGCCATTTGCACAAGAGCGGCAACAAATATCAGGGCAAAAAGAATGACCGATACCACTATCCCTATAAAGATTTCCAAAAGCAATAGTCTTTTATCCGTCTCTTCTTTTGCCTTTACCATTTCAAGTAAATTTTGCTCTAATTTTTCGTTATAGTTATCCATTAAAACTACCTCCCCACAAAGTAAATCGTTTACGGTTATTTTAAGAAGGTCACAAAGTTCGAGCATTATAGAAGAATCGGGCATAGACTTACCTGTTTCCCATTTTGATACCGCCCTATCGGTGATATTTAATTTTTCTGCCAACTGCATTTGGGTAAGATTTTGTTTCTTTCTGCATTCGGCAATAAATTTTCCTATTTTTGCTTGATCCATTTGCTCGCCTCCTTTGGTTTAATATAAACAATTTACTCACGCAAGCCTACATACCGTTGGTTGAGTTAGCGGTACCACGGTAGATCTACTATTATTTTTGCGTGGTTGGTAGCCGAAATTATTTTATCAAATATATCAGCAGTTTTAATTTTCATACTTGTAGTATTAACACACGGGTGACAGCCGATATATTCGCCGCTTAAAATATCCTTATCAACAAGCAACCTGACGCAGTTTTCTTTATCGTTTAAAAGGCCCAAAACACTGACGGCACCGGGGGTTATATCAAGATATTTAAGCATCGCTTCTGCATCGGCAAATGAAAGTCGCGCCGAATTTATCTGCGCTGTTAAATCCTTGGTTTTAAAAGGTTTGTCGGCAGGCATCATAAGCAGGTAAAACTGCGTTTTCTGACGGTTACACAAAAACAGATTTTTACAGATTTTGCATCCCAGAGCATCATCAACAGCCACGCACGCCTCCATAGTGTCGGCAGGCATATCGCGGTGGTCTACGCAAAAATACTCTATACCTAAATTATCCAAAAAATCATAACAACGAATCTCTTTTGGCAACCTATCGTCAAAGTTTTTGGGTCTTCCCTTTTGCAAAATCAAATTCATAACAACACCTACTTAAAATGAAATGCTTTCGCCCAGACAAAAAGAATAGATTATTCTTTCTTTTACAGGCTTTTCAAATATTTTTTCTGCCGCGGTAGAGTATATGTTCAACTGTTCTCCGTAGCAATCTACCAACTGCTTCATATTTTCTACCCTATCGGTCTTAAAGTCAAGCACAACTATGCCGTCATCCTCAACAAAACAGAGGTCAACCGCACCCTGAACAATTATGTCAGCGTCGGGCAGATTATCGTCAAGGTTGGTATCTATGCGTTTAGCGGGTATCTCGGTAAGAAAACGCATCTCGCGACGAACATCAGCCGACTTCATTATACGGCGGTAAAGTTCACCGTCAAAAAAAGTGTTGAGAGCATTGATATCGGCAGACAAAGCCTCTGCTTCGGTAATAAATTTCCATTCAAGCAGGCGTTCAATTTCTGACGCAACATCGATATTGTCATCAAAGTTTATAAACTGCATAATATGATGCATAGCAGTACCTCTTGCCGCGCCTGAAAGTTTATCCCCCGTCATAAACGCAGGTTTTTGGGTAAAAGCAAAACGGTCGTTTTCAGCGCCGTGAACAAGCCGTGATACTGAAGCCTTTGCCTGCAAAAATCGCAATTTTTCATACGGATAGACATAGTCGGCATTAGCCTTGATTTTTTCGGCTAACTCATAATTGCACTCTGACGTTTTTTGTGTTTGTTGTTCTAATGCCTGTTGGTCATTAGCAAAAGTATTAAAAATACTGATTTTTAAATCAGATTCAATTGCAACGGGTTGTGCTTTTGCATCGGCATAATTGCGCAGTTTTTCACCCTGCGGATGAAGTAAAGCGCAGGCTAAAATCCAGTCACCCATATTGCGACTGCCCTCTAAAAACTCGCGGCTGATATAGGGCGCATCATCAAGCAAGGATGCCGACAGTTTTAAAAGTTTGCTTTCGCCGTCTTTTACCGAACACACAAGGCAAAGACGGTCGATAGCGCGTGTCATAGCAACATACAAAAGACGCAATTTTTCTTCGGTTGTTTTTGCGTTTGCCGCGTCTGCCATAACCGCATGACCTAACATCTCTTTATCGCAACCGTATTCTTCGTCATAGTACTTAAAGGCAATGCCGCCTTTTTCTGAAAAAAGCACACGACTTATAGAGTCGGCATTGTTGATTTGAGATGACAGATTAGCGACTATGCACACAGGAAACTGCAATCCTTTTGAATTGTGCATAGACATTATTTTTACAGCATTTTCGCCGCCCGAAGCAGATGATTTAAAACTGGTTTCGGGCAGTGAATTCATATACTTTAAAAATCCGTAAATACCGCCGCCTGTGCGCTCGCAATAACCCTTTGCAAACTTAATAAGCGCAAAAAGGTTGGCTCGACGGGTTTTGCCACCCGAAAGCGCTGACATCTGATTTAAAATATCGGCAGAATGAAGCAGTTTTGAAATAAGTCGGTCAAGCGGTAAGACTGCCGCCTCGCGTCGAAGAGCGGCAAGGCTTTCTACAAAAGCCGTTGTTTTGCCATCTCCTGTTTTGCTGTATGCCACTACTGCGGAATAAAGCGGACCGCATTTTTGATTTGCCCTTATTTTCGCCATTTCTTCGGCTGTAAAGGCAAAAAGCGGTGACATCATTACAGACAGTAGTTCTACATCACATTTAGGATTATCTATTACCTGTAACAGTGACATAACGGTAGAGATTTCGATACTTTCCATAAAAGAATCGCCGCCCAGCGACACGGGAATTCCATAGTCTGACAAGGTCTGGGCAATTACCGCCGCCTTATCTTTTACCTTATCAAGCAGTATTGCAAAGTCAGAAAATTGCGCCGCACGCAAAGCATTACCGTCGCTTATAACCTCGCCCTCGTCCATTACAGACAGTATATACTCCGCGATTTTTTGAGTTTCAAGTTCAAGGAGAG
Source organism: uncultured Ruminococcus sp. (assembly GCA_964407485.1). Classification (GTDB taxonomy): domain Bacteria; phylum Bacillota; class Clostridia; order Oscillospirales; family Acutalibacteraceae; genus UBA737. The sequence goes on along the minus strand of CAYOVQ010000041.1, from coordinate 4,660 downwards.
TTTTTGCGCTGTCGTCTTCATATTTATCCACTACTAAAAGTTCGGCTGTAGGGGCATAACTTTCGGGGAAAGTGCCGCCTGCGTTAAGACGCTCTTCTTGGTTGTAGACAATACCGCCGCACTGCCCTGCAAGAAGCAGTGAAAAGAAGAAATTTACCGCATCGCACACACCGCGCCGCGAACGAAAGTTATCGGACAGAATTATTTTTTTAGAGTCGGTGTCTTTTGCACTATCAATAGGAACATATGTATTCTTTTTGTTTAAAAAATTATCGGGATTTGAACCGCGGAATCCGTAAATACTCTGCTTTACATCACCCACCACAAAGAGTTTTTCTTCACGGTTTGACAGCACATAAAACAACATATTTTGCAGGTCGTTAACATCCTGAAACTCGTCAACCAAAACTTCGTCATAACGGTCACACAACTGGCGCGCCTCATCACGTATTATAATCTTGCCGTCTTGATTTTCGCAAAGCAGGTTAAGCGCCAACTGTTCCATATTGTAAAAGGTATACGAATTTTCTTCATAAAAAGCGTCAAAAAGTCTTTCACCGTATTTTGTTATAATTTCGATAAGCAGTTTTATTGCGCCGTAATTTTTTGAAATAAAGTTTTGTGTTTCCCCACTAGAAGCAGAAAAAAGCCCGCTTAATTCTTTTAAAATGTCTTTTATCCGCTTTTGATTTGCTTTAAATACGTTGGCATTTTCATCATCTTTATCACTTGACGGAACGCGATCAAGCGATACCGTACCCAAATACTGCGCCAACCCATCCCACGATTTTAAAACAACGGCATTTTCTATTTTGTCGATAATATCAAGCACCGTTTGCGCATAGGCGGTATATTTTTCGCTGTTTTTGTTGGTATATGGCGCAGACTCTGCCATTTTTTGAGCACATATTCTTAACGTTTTTACACGCTTATCTGCCATTTGTAACGCCATATCATACCAAACGTTACCTTCGCCGAATTTTGTTTGGTAAGGTAATGCAAGGCTGTTTATAAAACGCTCTGGAAACGGCAGTTGTTGGCTGTAAAGATAAATGCGGCTTATAAGGTCGGTAAGATTTTTTTCATCGTACTCGCAACCCGCAAGTTCTAAAAGATGTAAAAACTCTTTTGAAGGATTTTCTAAATACTCGGCAATAAGGTTTTTCATAACGGTATTGCAGGTGTTTAACTGACTTGAGCCGTCACTAATTTTAAAGTCGGGTTCTATGCCGCATTTTTCAAAATTTTCACGCACAAGTTTGATACAAAAAGAGTCTATTGTGCAAATATCGGCATTAGTAAGCAGATATTTTTGCCTTTGCAGTGAAACGTCGTCGGGATTTTTTTGTATTTCTTCATAAAGGCGTTTTTCGATACGGCTACGCATTTCTGCCGCCGCCGCGTTTGTAAAGGTAACAATAAGAAGACGGTCGGCGCTAATGGATGAATTTTTGTCGGTAAGCATATTTATAACACGCTCAACAAGCACCGCGGTCTTACCCGAACCTGCCGCCGCAGATACAAGCACGTTACCGCGGGTATCAATAGCCTTTTTTTGATTTTCCGTAGGGTTAAATGCCATCTTCTTTCGCCTGCCTTTCTATCTCTGCTATTACTTCTTCATTTGTAAGTTTTGGCACAGTGCGATGCGGTTGGTCACTTGCTTTGCAAACATTCTGATACTCACAATATTTGCAGGCGCCGCTGTCAAGTCCGTCAATGGGATCCGCGGCAATATTGCCCCCATAAATCGCATGACCTGTTGATTTTAGTTTAGACTCTATAAAGTTAAATATTTTATCAAAATCTTCTGATTTTATATAACTGTCGGAGGGTGATTTTTCAGAATACTTGGGTATAAATTCACCCTTGTTTTCCTTATCCATAGCAGTTACAAGCGTTTGGTCTGCAGCAATAAGTCCGTTCATACGGCGTGCAGATTTTATATCACCTTTATCGCGGTTTGCAGGCATATAAAATATTCCCGCAGGGGTGCCGCCGAAATTTTCATTTTTTATAACAGCATACAGATATATTAACATCTGCATATTCTGACCAAACAGTATATCGGGCAGTTTAAAATCGCGGTGACCTGTCTTATAGTCGACTATTCTGATATACCCGTCAAAACGGTCGAGTCGGTCAACAACACCGCCTAACTCTAATTCGCCTAAATCGTCGATAGGTATATTAATATAAGGCATATCACAGTCTTCACCGCCGATTTTAAGTTCGCATTTTACAGGTGTAAAATCACTCTGCGCAAACTCAAGCCCCAAACGCTCAACAACGTATTTAAGCGTTCGTTTAATAGTAGATACAAGATATTTAAGATAGGGCGTTTCAATGTCGCGGTAGCCTGCAATCATATTTAGATATTCGTCGGTGTAATTATCTACTAAATCAGATATTTCTGACCTGTTTAAACAACTTAAATTTTTGCCGTAATCCTCGACCGCTCTTTGCAATACATAATGAACTATTGTGCCGCGTTGCATAGCGCTAAATTCGGCGGGTTGCAGACGCTCGACACGAAGTCCGTAACGGCAAAAATACATAAAACGGCAACGATTAAAGGTGTCAAACTTTGAGGGAGACATAGTGATTTTGTTACCAAAAAGTAGTCGTGCCGTATCACTGCTTATGGAATGCACCGTACGGTTGCGGCAGCCGAGCGCGCTACCCACACGGGTTGCCATATCACTGCCCTCTAATACATTCGCAAGGGTTAAGGTATCATCACTGTCTGACGACAAAAGTTCGCAAAACTGTGAAAAAGCATCCTCGTAGGTTTCGGGTAAAAACTGTTCTTGCAACGGTGACGGCTCGTTAAGATATAGGCACCTAAATTTGTTTTGTATATCGGTAACAAATGCCGATGGTTCTGCCGCAGTAGCGCCGTCGAAGGTGGTTGTATAACTTATGAACACACCGTGTGAAGCGCAACACACATTGCTGTAAAGCAGACATTCTTCGTCAACTGCCTGTGAAAACGTTTTGTCGGGAAGTTCTAACCCCATTGCTATAAGTTTTTCGCGTTCACTGTTTACAAACAAACCTGTATTTTGCATCAGACGCGGAAAAACGCCCTGATTAGCGCCAACAATAAACGCATATTTAGGACGCGACGGTCTTATACGGTCGGCGGCGCCAAAGATTGCCTCATCAATCATCTGCGGTATTACACCAACAGTTTCAAGCGTTACAGACATACCAAGCGCGTCACAAAACTCTGCTTTTGTGATATTTGCATCACCAAAGCAAACCGTAAGGCTGTTAAGTATGTTCATCAATTTCTCCCACGACTGACACATGGCGTCACGGTAAATGCCGTCATCATTATACTGTTTTGATAGATTTTTAAATCTTTCTGCCGCGTTACAATCATCAAACAGTTGCATCAAAGCGCGCGCCATATCCCGCGCGGTACCTAAAAAGTCGTTCTTTAAATTTTTAAGCGGTTCTATTGCTTTGATACGAAGTTTGTTTATATGTTGAAGGCTTTTGAGCGCGGCTTCACTTAACTCTTTTTTTGCCGAAAAACCGTCGGGATTCATAGTCCATTCACTAAACCACATATTGCCCTCTACACCCCAAAGGTATGTATAGTTTTCAAGCGTAGCAATCTCATCAAAAGTGAGTATTTCGATACCTGATTTGTGAAAACGCAGTATGTTTTCGGTAGAAAAATTTTTAGCAACATTTGCCGCCGCAAGCATTGCTACGGCAGGGGGCATTGACGACAAAGACATACGCTTATCTATAAAACAACTTACGTTGTTTTTCTTGCAAGCGGTCTCTAAAGCATCCTCATAAGGCGCGGTGTCACGCGCGATTATTACAAAGTCGCTGTAACGCGCACCCTTTTCGCGTACAATTCGGCGAATGTTGCGGGCCACAAAATCTGCCTCACTGTAAACACTGTCGGCGCGGCATACGGTAATGTTTTTACACTCGCCATCAAAATCGGTTTTACCCGTTGCCATAAAATTTTCAAGCGCCGATAGGTCGTCTTGCGCATAATTTTTTGTGTTTAAAACTATATCATCGCATACGTGCACGGCAAACTTGCGAGCGATTGAGGCAATACGGCTTTTAACCTTTTTAACATTAGAAAACAAACCAAAAGCGCGGTTGTCAGCAGGATTGTCGGTAAGAGTCACGGTAACAGAAGCCGCCTGTGATATAATTCTTTCAAGTATCTTGTACTGCTGACCCGAAAAACCTTTAAAAGAATCTATGAATACAGTTTTATTTTCAAAATACCTATAATTTTCTAAAACGTAATAAAGTTTTGTAAGACGATCGGTGTTGTCTATAAACTTTTCGGCAAGTACCGCATCATAGTTTTGATAGATAAGTGCAGTATCAAGCAATTTTATTTTTAACTGCTCATCCTCGATATTATCAGCGGCATCGGTTAAATCTTGTGCAGATATAAAATTAAGTTTAAATTCACTTACACTGTCGAGCATAAGCCGCGCAAACGATGGCGAATTACCATATTTTTTGAAACGTTTAAGGTCATCACGGCAAAGACGTATTGCCCTGTTCATTAAAATTATTTTATCGGCATCAGAAACGCTCTCGCCGCACACACCGCCAGCAATACGCTCTACCTCGTCGCAAAGACGGGTAAAGCTGATAACCGACACCTTTT
>CAYOVQ010000040.1:0-9572 GCA_964407485.1 uncultured Ruminococcus sp. | reverse complement strand
TCTCCCTATGAAATTACAACAGCCGAAGAACTTGCTCGTATGTTACTTACCGCTACAGACGGTAAGTACTATATTCTCAAAGCAGATATCATCATCAATGATACCTCCGCTGAAAACTGGACAAAAAATGCAAAACAGTGGTTCACTTCTAACGATGTAAACACCTTTGCTTGTTCGCTTGACGGTAACGGTCATACAGTAAGCGGTCTTTACTATACAGGCAAACAGGCTGGCGCATATGCGGGTCTTATACCTGTTTTGGGTTCGGGTGCTACGATTAAAAACCTTAAGGTAGAAAACAGTGTGCTTAACGGCGACATGGTATTGGGCGCGGTTGCAGGCGCAGTGGCTGATAGCGCAAGCAAGGTTATTAATATAAATGCAGTTACTGTCGAAGATACTGTAGTTTATGACGATGATGCTTCAGCAACAGGTATTATTGGTACTGTAGGTTATTCGGCATTAAAAATGAATGACTGTATTTCTAAATCTGGCGGTTTGTTCAGTGGTGTTACAGGTCAGGCAAGAGTTAAACGTTGTATATCTGTAGGTGCATATCCTTTTGGCAACACAGAATACATCACAGCAGATAGTGTTTATACCAACACCAAGGGCGCTGATTTAAAGGGTGTTACAGTTCTTGCCGATGATGAAATGAAGGGTGCCGCTGCAAAAACAAATATGGAAGGTCTTGGTATTCCGTACTCTTGGTCTGTAGTTAATAAAGATTATCCCACACCGACAGGCAATGAGGATTCGTCAGAGGGTATTGTTGGTGAAGTATGGTCAGGCGCAGTTGCAAGCAAGTATGCTAGCGGTGCAGGTACCGAAAGCGATCCTTATATTATTGAAACAGCAGAGCAATTGGCTCTTTGTGTATACGACGGTGAAATCGGTACAGGGTTAGGCAAAAACGTATATTATAAACTCGCTGCCGATATTTATCTTAACGATGTTAACGGTAATCTCTGGAAAGACAAGATTGGCTGTAACGAATGGTACACACAAAGAACTACTAAAACATATTCAAAAACAAAGTATATCACATTTGATGGTGACGGATATGTGGTATATGGCTTATATATTAACCATACTGACGGTTCTGACTATGTTCGCGCAGGCTTGTTCCCACAGGTAGGCGAGGGCACTATCGTTAAAAACTTAGGTATGTCTAACGTTTATCTTATTGGTGAAACAAGCAAAGAAAACCCCTCCGACTCGTTGGGTGCAATTTGGGGTACCACAGCCAACTGGGCTTCTGACGCAGGATTGAAATTAGATGCTCACGATGCAGAAGGCAATAAGAGTATCATTAATACCGAAGATTATCAGTTGCGTGAGCCCAAAATTATAAATTGCTTTGTTGACCACAATTCTGTCATTTCAGGCTATTATACAGGCGGTTTTGTAGGCAGTATAAACAGCAGTGTTTATATGGAAAACTGTATATTCACGGGTTCTATATATGGTCAATCCGATACGTATTATTCAGGTACGCTTGTAGGTATGGATAATAGTTACGGTACAACCTTGATAGATTGTTTGTCATTACCCCAAAATGCCGGCTTGCCAATGGGCGGTTCTTCAGCATCAAGTTGGCGTACTTCAACAAGTTCCTGGGTAATTAATGCTGTAGATACTTATTATTTCGCTTCATCAGCAGTAGTTTCATATGCTGCCATAAAACTTAACAAACCGTCTGAGCGTATAGGTGAAACCGCAAGAGCAGCAATGACAGGTCTTGATTGGGTTGATAAATATGATCCCGATGCAGAAGACCAGACAACATGGATTGTTATAGATGAAGGTACACCGTTGCCTTCAATCTTTGCTAAACACCGCAATGCAGACCAACTTGCAGAGTTATCTGACAGAGCATTTAATGCTCCTGAAGTAACAGTAAGTTTTATCACAGGTACGTCAGAGGTTACTGTTGACGATATTTCGGGCAAAATGTATTCCAAAATATCTCTGCCTTTAGTTGAACGTCAGGGTTACAAGTTTACAGGCTGGTATGTATTCCCTGATTATTCTATAGAATACCCCAACGATTACTTCCCACCTCGTGACCTTGTTCTTTATGCAGGTTGGGAACCGATGGGTGTTGTTCAGACCTTTGAAAATTATCCCGATACCATCTGGGATTATGATGATACCCAGTGGATACTTAATAAACCTGGCGCAAAGGGCGGTTACAAGAACGCCTATGTTCGTAACGGTAGTAAGTCAATGCATCTGTATGACACCAACACAGAATCGGCTGATGTGCTTCTTAACTACGCAGATATGTTAGTTCCAGGCAGCGCTTATACAATGACGTTCTGGGTAACTACCGATAAGGAAAGTAATCCTGCAACACTTGTTTCACTTGTTCATAACTCTTATCCTGATTACCTTGATACCGCTACCGCTATAGAAGATATGGCAGTAGTGACAGGTCTTAAGGTTGGTGAATGGGTACAGTATTCTTACTCATTTACAGCTAAGACACAGTGGGTATCACTTAGAGCAACAGGCGGTGCAAGCCTTTACTTTGATGATATTATAATGGCTTCTATTGACGGTACTTTAAGCGACGGCAAGGTTATTAATCTTGGCACAGGCGACGCTTCTCTGTCACCTAATACAAACAACAGCGTATCCGTTGCAGTGCTTATTTCTGTAATAATGGCTTGCGCTACCGTTGTAGTAGTATCAAGAAAAAATCTTGTAGAAGTTATTGAAGAATAATACAGAAAGGATGGGTTATATGAATTTGAACAGTTCTTTAAAAAAGATTATCTGTTTTCTGCTCGCTGTTTTAATGGTTGTTTCTGTAGTCGGATGTAAAAATGACGGTAGCAGTAAAAAGAAAGTAATTAAAAAGGTAAAGAAAAAAGTAATCGTTGTAAATGACGATGAACAGACCGATAATTCGGGAAACAATATCATTGTCGAAGACACTACCAATGAGAATGAACAGGAAACTGTTAAGGCTCGTCCGAAACGTCCGCTTCCAGAGGTTGCTGAAGAAGAAGAGGAGTATGTAGAACCTATTATTCCTGAGTTTGATTATGATTATGCTGCTCTTAACATAACGTCTGATTACGTAATTGTTTATTCATTTGAACAATGGAAAAATCGTTATGAAAGCCGTAACGAAGATGGTAGCGACAGGGCAATAACGGCTACAGGCTTTAACCGACTTAAAGCGTACGATCTTCAAGAATATTTTAAAGATAATTACAATCTTAATCTTGAGGTTCAAAAAGATACAGTTGTAGCAAAAGACGCTAAAAAAATTCTTGTTGGCGACACAGAATACTACACAACAAAACTTGGTGAAAACGAGTTTGCCGTTAAAGTAGTAGGCGACGACCTTGTATTTGAGGGCGGTCACTTTGTAATGGTTGAAAAGGCTGTTGACTGGTATCAGACCGTTAAGATACAAAGCGGTAAGGTTGCAACCCTTTCAGGCAAGCAAGACGACTTTAGAGCTACCGTTACTTTAAACGGAATTACATATGATTATGTATGGGGCGATGAGTTCGACGGCAGTGAGTTTAATGACGATGACAAGTGGGTGCAAGGCACATTTGGTCTTGAGCGTCAGGACGATATGGTAAATATTTACAATGACTCACACTTCCAGTATGTAGAAAACGGAAGATTGCGTCTTACAGGCGACCGTTATTATGATGAGGGTAACGGCAACATCGGTTACGCTACATCAGGTGAGATTGAGACCGACGGAGTTATGCTTTTTAGAAACGGTTATTTCGAGTTCCGTGCTCGTTTGCCTTACACTCGCGGTGCATTCCCTGCTATCTGGACATTGACCACACCAGGTGAATCGTTTTTGAAAAACGTTCCTAACTGGAATTATAATGACGGTTACGGTCTTTATAAAAATCGTGTTTGGGACCTTGAGTTCGACTTGTTTGAAGCATTTGCTGATGAGGACCATATGACCACAACAATACACAAGTGGTATAAAAATGAATCAGGTCTTACTACCATAGGTCAGACATTGCAGGTTCTTACATTAGAAGAACAGCAAATGGTTGAAAATGATATGGTTGACTATAGAAAAGCCTATAAGACTACATATTCGACACCTCTTAAGTACACCTATAAAGATGCTGAAAGTAATGATGTGGGTTACAGTTACATTGTCGATTCTAATAATAAGATTATTTATCTTACCGAAGAAGAATTAGAGGTGTATGCTGCTGATTATGAAGCCGCAGAGGGTGTTACCCCAACATACGGTCATTATTTAAATGGTTCATTGATTAAAAGTGAGAATATGGTACCTGTAACAAAAGAGCAGCGCGATGCTCTTGTTGCGAAAAATCCAAATATTGCCGAAACCGCAAAACCCGCATATGCGCGTTATGCAGTTACACTTAACTTTGAGGATGGCGCAATTGATACATTTAAGTATCGTTTAAATCCTTTCACTAATATGAAGACATCAATGGCGACATATGCTTACTCGTTCTCTTATAATTCAGGTACAAATGTAAATCATGGTGTAGACGGAACTTATAATTGGTCATGGTATTTTGATCCAGAAACCATTAATCAGGAATATCATGTATATGCATTCCAAACCACATCGACACACTGTACCGTATATATGGACGGTGAGCCGTTCCTCGATTTCGATTGGGATCCTGCTTATGACTATAAGGATTTAGACGGCGATGGCAAGGGCGATGATATTAGCCGCAACAACAACGGTGTTGGTTTTAACTTCTGGCAGTATTTCATCATTGATATGATGATTTACACACCGGGCAACTTTAATATAGCGGATGTTAAGAAACTTCAGGATGGTGATGTTCCGCTCAATCTTTACATCGACTATGTACGTTGCTATCAGGATTTGGATGATCCTTCACAGGCTCTCTATTATCCTAAAGGTCAGGCTGACTAATTTAATACACATACAAAAAACGGATCTTCGGGTCCGTTTTTTTGTATGTGTTTTTCTTTTTAGTCAATAATATTTTTGGTGATTATATGTCAAATGGTTTTTATGGTAAAATGTTTGCATCACGCACGGTTTTAAGTTTTTTTGTAGTGATGATGCTTTTGTTATCCTGCGCGTTGCGGGTTGCGGTAGTGGCAACAGGCGATTTAAGTGCTGTACAAGCGCAACAAACGTCTTACAGAGTCGATATTGCAAGGCTTCGCGGCACGATATATGACTGCAATATGGTGCCGTTTACCAATACAGAGCAAAAAAATGTTGCGGTTGTAGCGCCCACACCAAAAGGTATTATGGCAATCAGTGCAGAACTTGAGGGAGAAGAACTTGAAAACGCGCTTGAAACCTTAAAACAAAATAAAGCGGCAGTGTGTACAGTAACGGATAAACTTTCGGGAGAGGGGATTGCCACAACTACCGTTTATGAGCGATACGACGAAAAACTTTCGGCTTGTCATATTGTAGGTTACACCGACAGCACGGGGCACGGCGTTACGGGTTTAGAACTTGCTTATGACGATATTTTATATAGTGACCAAACCGTTTCGGCAGTTTTTACCGTGGATGGTAAGGGTGGTATACTTGAAGGTATAGACCCTTATTTTGAAAATGATTTGTCGATAGTTTTAGACGGTGTTGTTACAACCCTTGATATAAACATTCAAAACATTACCGAAACAGCCGCCGCAAAAATGAACAGCGGTTGCGCCATTGTATCTGACGTTGCAACGGGAAAAATAAGGGCAATCGCAAGCGTGCCTGATTTTGATATAAATAATATATCGGAAAGCCTTGATGCCGACTATTCGCCAATGCTTAACCGCGCTTTATCAACTTTTAGTGTTGGCTCTGTCTTTAAACCCTGTGTTGCGGCGGTCGCTATCGAAAATGGGTTTATTAATCACACCTTTAACTGTGAGGGTAAACTCGAAATTATTGATCGTGTGTTTCGCTGTCACAATCTGGCAGGACACGGTTTAATGAATTTGTGCGATTCTTTGGCGCAGTCATGCAATTGCTATTTTTATAATATTGCAATAACTCTGGGCGGCGAACGTATCTATAAAAAAGCGGCAACGTTAAGTTTGGGCTCAAAGATAAGAATTGCCGATAATATTTACACCGTTTCGGGCAGTGTGCCTGAACTTAAGAGTTTATCAAATGAGGGCACTCTTGCTAATTTAAGTATAGGGCAGGGCAATTTGATTACAAGCCCCATAGCAATGCTTAATCTTTATACGGCAATAGCAGGTGACGGCGGGTATTATTTACCGTCTATTGTTGAAAAAACAGTAAAAAACGGCACAGAAAGCGCGTATGATATAGGCAGTAAAACACGCGTAATGAGCAGTAGTACTGCGGCAAAACTTAGAGAGTATTTGCAGACTGTAATAACCGACGGCACCGGTGTTGAGGCATCGCCTCAAAACTGTACCGCCGCAGGCAAAACGGCTACTGCGCAAACGGGTAGATATTATGAAAACGGGGAAGAGATAACAAACAGTTGGTTTTGCGGATTTTTTCCTGCAGACACACCCAAGTATGCTGTGGTTGTTATGAGTGACAGTAAACTGCGAGTGAGTACAGCATCTGTTTTTGCGCAAATTGCTGACGGAATAAGTGAATATAAGGGAATAAATGTAAAAAATAACGATTGACAGGTCACAGGTATTATTGTATAATTGTATACAATAATACGATAGAGGTGAGAATTAATGCTTGAACTCTCAAATAAGACAAATTTACTTGAAGAAAATGATTATAAATATTCACTGCAGGATGTGGCAGAGCCTAATCTTTACCGCGAATTTTACAGTTATGACGACGTGCCGCGTGTAGCGTTTAACCACCGCCGCGTGCCAATGAATATGCCGCGCGATATATGGATTACCGATACATCACTTCGCGACGGTCAGCAATCGGTAGAGCCATACACCGTAGAGCAGATTGTAAATCTATACAAATTGATGTCCAAGTTAGGCGGTCCATACGGTATTATTCGTCAGACCGAAATGTTTGTTTATAGCAAAAAAGACCGCGAGGCCTTGGAAAAATGTCAGGAATTGGGACTGAAATTTCCTGAAATTACTACCTGGATTCGCGCCAACAAAGAGGACTTTAAACTTGTAAAAGATTTAGGCATTCGTGAGACGGGTATTCTGGTGTCGTGCAGTGACTATCATATCTTTAAAAAGTTAAAAATGACTCGCCGTCAGGCTATGGATACATATCTTGCAGCAGTAGGTGAGGCATTTGAAGCAGGTGTTATGCCGCGCTGTCATTTGGAGGATATTACTCGCGCTGATTTTTACGGCTTTGTGGTACCGTTTGTTAACGAGCTTATGAAGATGTCAAAGGATGCGGGTATTCCTGTGAGAATTCGCGCTTGCGATACAATGGGCTATGGTGTGCCGTATCCTGAGGTTGCTTTACCGCGAAGCGTACCGGGTATTATCTACGGTCTGCAACACTTTTCCGATGTGCCCAGCGAAATGCTTGAGTGGCACGGACACAACGACTTTTACAAGGCAGTTACAAATGCATCTACTGCGTGGCTTTACGGCGCATCGGGCGTTAACTGCTCGTTATTGGGTATCGGCGAGCGCACGGGTAATGTACCGCTTGAAGCGATGGTTATGGAATACGCATCACTTCGTGGTTCGTTCGACGGTATGGACCCTGCCGTAATTACCGAAATTGCTGAATATTTTAAAAGCGAAATGGGTTATGAGATACCGGTTATGACCCCTTTTGTAGGACGTAATTTTAATGTAACAAGAGCAGGTATTCACGCTGACGGTCTGCTTAAAGACGAAGAGATATATAACATCTTTAATACCGAAAAAATACTTAACCGTCCTGTATCTGTTTTGCTTGGTAAAACATCCGGCCTTGCTGGTATTGCTTATTGGATAAACCAAAATTATAATCTTAAAGGTAATGATGCCGTTGACAAGCGTAGTGAATTGGTTATTAAGATGAAGGAATGGATCGACCGTGAATATGAAGACGGCAGACAGACCAGCCTTTCTAATGATGAAATTGAAGAGAAGGTATCTCTGTTTTCAGGGGGTAAATTATGATAGAGCATAAAACGATATCGCTTGCCGACCAAGTGTTTGAGCACCTTGAAACCGATATTTTAAGCGGTAAATACAGCAAAGGTGAAACACTTACCGAAAGCAAGTTAAGTTTAGAATTAGGTGTAAGCCGCACTCCTATCCGAGAGGCGCTTAGACGTCTTGAACAAGAGCATTTAATCGAGGAGGCTCCAAAAGGCGTGGTGGTAGTCGGTATTACCGAAAAAGACCTTGACGATATTTTTACGGTACGTTTAAAACTTGAAGGTCAGGCGGCTGCTATGGCGGCGCTTAACCACACTGAAGAACAAATTGCCATTGTTCGCGAAGCACTTGAATTTCAAGAGTTTTATCTTGATAAAAATGACCCTGACCGCATAAAAAGTATGGACAGCCGTTTTCACGAAACAATATATAAAATGAGCGGTAGCACGGTACTTTATGATGTGTTAGAGCCGCTACATAAAAAAATATTAAAATATCGCAGAGCCTCTGTCAGCAATACCAACCGTGCAGAAGCCTCTGTAGCAGAGCACAGAGCGATATACGAGGCTCTTGCCGCACATGACGGCGAATTAGCATCACGGCTTATAACCGAGCATCTTAACAACGCGTACAATCATATATGTAAATAGGAGAACTGATTATGGGTTTAACAATAGCACAAAAAATTATCAAAAATCATCTTGCGTCAGGTGAAATGATAGCAGGACAGGAAATATCCCTTAAAATTGACCAGACACTTACACAAGATGCTACAGGCACCATGGCATATTTAGAGTTTGAAACAATGGGACTCAAACGCGTAAAAACCGAAAAAAGCGTTGCTTACATAGATCACAACACATTGCAGTCCGGTTTTGAAAATGCCGACGACCACAGATACATTCAGTCGGTAACTTCAAAACACGGTATCTATTTTTCACGTCCAGGTAACGGTATCTGCCATCAGGTGCATCTTGAACGTTTTGGCAAACCCGGTAAAACCCTTATTGGTTCTGACAGCCATACCCCCACGGGCGGCGGTATAGGTATGCTTGCTATGGGCGCAGGCGGTCTTGACGTGGCTGTTGCTATGGGCGGCGGCGCGTACTTTATTACAATGCCAAAAATGTATAAGGTTAACCTTACAGGTAAGTTAAGACCGTATGTTACCGCTAAAGATATAAGCCTTGAAATATTGCGTATTTTGTCGGTTAAGGGCGGTGTAGGCGCAATTATAGAATGGGGTGGCGAGGGCATCAAAAATCTTTCTGTACCCGAACGCGCTACTATTACAAATATGGGCACCGAGCTTGGCGCTACAACCTCAATTTTCCCGTCTGATGAGGTAACACGTGAATTTTTAAAGGCAGAGGGCAGAGAAGAGGATTATATCCCCCTTGCAAGTGACCCCGATGCTGTTTATGATAAGGTTATCAATATAAATCTTGATGAGTTAAAACCTCTTATTGCGTGCCCTCACAGCCCCGATAATGTTGTAACGGTTGAGTCCTTGAAGGGCACCAAGGTTGATC
>CAYOVQ010000039.1:0-9616 GCA_964407485.1 uncultured Ruminococcus sp. | reverse complement strand
CATTGAAATTTGAGGTTAATTCGCCGGTATGTGTATTTTCAATATTGTATAAAACATTTTTATCTTCATAATATAATTCAACATCGTTTGCGCTTTGATCATACAGCGAAAATAAAACATGAAATTCACTCCGTGCTAAATCTTGCATTATATTTTCTTCCAGCGTTGCAAAATCACGGGTGTAAAAATCGCTAAACAGCATAACAACACTGCCCACAACCGAAACAAGCATCGAAAAAAACACTATAAAAGATAATGTAATCGCTAATATTTTAAGCGCTGTATTACCAATAAACTTTTTCATAAATATCATCCTTCAAATTTATATCCATGCGCCCAAACGACTTTAATATATCGTGGCTCTGACGGATTAATTTCAACCTTTTCTCGCAGGTGGCGAATATGTACAGCAATGGTATTTTCGGCGCCAAACGCCAATTCCTTACGCACGCTTTCATATATTTCTTTTTGCGACATTACCCTGCCCTTGTTTTTCATAAGAAGTTTAAGAATTTCATATTCCGTTGGCGTAAGGCTGACATCATCACCGTCTACAGTTACTGTCTTAGACGCGTCGTTAAGAGCCACTCCGCCTATTGTTAAAATATCGTCATTTGTTTGTGTGACATTGCCGCCTAACTTTGTATAACGACGTATTTGCGAACGCACACGCGCAAGCATTTCAACAGGATTAAACGGCTTTGTTATGTAATCATCAGCACCCACGTTAAGACCTAAAATTTTATCGGTATCCTCGCTTTTTGCGGTAAGCAAAATTACGGGCACATTACTTGTCTCACGCAGTTTTACCATAGCGGTTATGCCGTCCATTACAGGCATCATAATATCCATAAGTATTAAATGAATTTCTTGCGAGGTGGCAACGTCTATAGCCTCTTTACCGTTAAAAGCGGTAAAAACTTTATAACCGTCGCTTTCAAGATAAATTTGTAAAGCCGACACTATATCTCTTTCGTCATCACAAACCAAAATATTGTACATATTCCTCACCCTCCGCAAGTATTTTATCAATGATTTTTTTAAGAAAAAAGACCTTAAAATATTAAGAATTGTTTAATATTGCTTTTTTAAAACAAAAATGTTAAAATAAACATATTAATTATATCATTTTTAAGGGGGAGTTACAATATGAAACACGAAGTTTTGCTGTCTTGCCCTCCTATTATACGCGATTTTTTAACCTATAATGAAACCATTAAGGGTAAATCGTCAAAATCGGTTGATGAATACTATCTTGACCTGCAGACATTTTTCAGATATTTGCTGCTTATACGAGGCAGGGTTGATAAAAAAACTCCTTTTGAAGAAATCGATATAAGCGCAGTCGATGTCGAACTAATACGCACGGTAACAATATCTGACCTGTATGCATTTATTGTTTTTTGCAAAGACGAGCGTGGCAACAACACGGCAACAAGGGCGCGCAAAACATCTACTCTGCGTATCTTCTTTAAGTATCTTACCTCTCAGATTCATTTGCTTGAAACAAACCCCGCCGAGATGTTAGAGTCGCCAAAGGTAAAGTCGGGTTTGCCAAAGCATTTAAGTCTTGAAGATTCGCTTGAACTGTTGTCTGCCGTTGACGGACCCAACAAAGAGCGTGATTATTGCATACTTACCCTATTTTTAAACTGTGGTATGCGACTTTCCGAATTATGCGGATTAAACTTAAGTGATATTCGCCCTGACGGTACCATGCGACTGCTCGGTAAAGGCAACAAAGAACGAATTGTTTATATCAATCAGGCTTGCGCCGATGCTATAAGCGCCTACCTTGCAGTGCGGCCAAACGACGGTATTGATTATGCCGACCGCAACGCGCTTTTTATAAGCCGCAACAAAAAACGTTTAAGCAATAAAACGGTTCAACACATTGTTAAAACCTATCTTGAAAAGGCAGGTCTTGGCGGTCAGGGGCTTTCCACACATAAATTGCGCCATACCGCCGCTACACTTATGTATCAACACGGCGACGTCGATATCCGCGTGCTAAAAGATATTTTAGGTCACTCTAATCTTGGCACTACCCAGATTTATACTCATATTTCGGACAAGCAAATCAAAAATGCCATTGATTCAAACCCACTTTCAAACGTAAAAAAGAAATAGAAAAACACCGTACCTTTCATTTACGAAAAGTACGGTGTTAAATTTTTAGTTTTAAAAGAATACCAACGGACCCTGATTTCCATAATCGGATTGTTCTTCATCGTCGGGTATGCCGTCGCCGTCGTCATCGTCGTCTTTATCGTCGGTTACACCGTCGTTGTCATCATCGGTATCGGTATCATCGGGTATACCGTCATTATCGGTATCGGTTTCGGTCGAAGAGGTGGACTCTTCATCCTCATCGGTAAAATTAGCAGTAAAGTCATCAGAAGACGTCTCGGATGAAGCATCGTTAGAATTGCTGCCGCTTGTGTTGCCGTTTTCACTGCCTGACGTAGTTGTATTATTATCGGGAATATAAATATCGCCGCTGTCGTTGTTAAAGTCATTCCAATAATCAGGATACGACTGAAAATCATCTGACCCTGCGTAAATTTCTTCATCTTTACAAGCAGTAAATGTAAACGCTGTAACAAGGCAGAGACAAGTTGCTATCAAAAGTTTTGCAAGTATCTTTGAATTCATAGCACACCTCACAAAAGCAAACATTTTTTATATAATAACACATTATGTCGGCTTTTGCAAGAAAAATTTATTTAGAGTATTATGCACACCAGTCCATTACAACCGTCATTTATAACCCGCTCTATTGTCTCTTGCACCCTCATACGCGCATCAACGGGCATACGCGCTAATTTGGTATGCAGACCCTCGTTTACAAGTTCATGCAGAGATTTGCCAAAAATGTTTGAATCCCAAATTTTTACGGGGTCTTCTTCAAACTCGTTCAGCAGATACATTATAAGGTCTTCTGACTGCTTTTCACTGCCAACAATTGGGCTTACCTCGGTAGTGATATTTGCTTTCATAAGGTGAATTGACGGTGCAGATGCACGTAGCCGCACACCGTATCTTCCGCCTTGTTTTACGATTTCGGGTTCTTCGAGACTTAACTCCTCAATAGACGGCATTACAATACCGTAGCCCGTAGCCTCTACCTCATCAAGCGCATCTTTAACACGCATATACTCTTTTTTTATGGCAGAAAGTTCGGTAATAGAATTCATAAGTTCCATTTCATCATTAATAATAAGACCTGTATTTTCGGCAAGCACCTTATAAAACAACTCAGGGTTGACGTTAACGGTAATATCTGCCCTGCCGTAACCTAAATCAATGTTGTTGACCTTGCAGTCGGTGGTATTTTCACTTTTTTCAAGACAAGCATTAAAAAGATTTAAATCACGCACGTGATGAATACCCTCTGCCGATTTAAGCGCGGTTATAAGGTCGGCGCGAAGCCAATGATTTACAGGCAGGCTGTTTATCCATTTGGGGAAATTTACGTTAATCTCTTTTATCGGAAACTCATAAAGAATACGTGAGAGTATCTGCTTTATATCGTTTTGCGTAAGGTCAAGACAGTTTACAGGTATTACGGGTATGTGATGTTTTTTAGAGATTGCTTCGGCGGTATCTGTGGCGCTTTGCGACGCAGGGTCCATACAGTTGAGCAAAACTATAAAAGGTTTATCAATTTCGGTAAGTTCTTTAATTACCCTATCCTCTGCTTCCATATATTCTTCACGCGGTATATCGCTTATACTGCCGTCGGTAGTAATAACAAGACCTATTGTTGAATGTTCTTCAATTACCTTTTGAGTGCCTATTTCTGCCGCCATATTAAAGGGTATGGGTTCATTATACCAAGGTGTATTAACCATACGCGGTTGGTCGTTTTCAATATACCCTAACGAACTTGGTACGATATAACCTACGCAATCAATAAGCCGCACGTTCATTGATGCGGTGTTGTCGATATTGATATTAACCGCCTTTTCGGGTATAAATTTAGGCTCGGTGGTCATAATTGTTCTGCCCGAAGACGCCTGCGGTAATTCATCTTTGGCGCGTTCTCTTTCATATTCTTCAGAAATATTAGGCATAACCAGTTTATCCATAAATTGCTTTATAAAGGTAGACTTGCCCGTTCGCACAGGACCTACAATGCCCAAATAAATATCTCCGCCTGTTCTTAAAGCAATATCCTTGTATATACTTTTACTTGCCATAAAATATTCCTCCGAAACTTTTACATTTAAAATTTTTCAACTGCTTAATAATATGATGTAAAGTTTTTCTTTATGACAAACATAAAACGGCTGTCTCACTTTATTTGTAAGACAGCCGCTTTGTGTTATTTTTTAAGCAATTCTAATATTTGCGGAAAAGGCTCTACAGAGCGTTTTAATATGCCGTGCATCTGCGCGATTGCAATGCCGTAATTTGTAACGGGTGTTGAGTTTGCAACACACCGCAAAAGACGTGATTTCATCTCTTTTTCATTAAGCATACAGCCGCCGCAATGTACAACAAGTGCGTAATCTTGCGTATTTTCAGGAAATTCACCGCCCGAAGTAAAAGAAAATTCTATGTCTTTTTTGGTGTAATTGCGTATCCAATCGGGCAGTTTTACAGTGCCGATATCATTGCATTGACGGTGATGAGTACATCCCTCTGAAATTAAAACCTTATCTCCGTTTTTTAATTTGTCAAGCATAGCGGCGCCGCTTACTACTGTATTCAAATCGCCTTTATAACGCGCAAACAATATTGAAAATGAGGTAAGTAAAACCTGCTTTGGTACTATTTTTGAAACCACACCAAATGCTTGCGAATCGGTTATTACAAGTTTTGGCAAACTCTTTAACGAGTCAAGTGTTTTTTCAAGTTCGGTTTCGCGGGTTGCCACTACCGTAGCGCCGATGTCTAACAATTCGCGTATTGTTTGCTGTTGAGGTAATATAAGTCTGCCTTTTGGCGCAGAAGAGTCGATTGGAATCACAAGAACCACGGTGTCATTTTTATCTACTATATCGGCAAGAATTTTTTTATCATTTTCTGCTGTTTTAGATAAAGACGCTATTTTTTGTTTAAGTTCGTAAATATTAATATTTTTTTCTGCGCTGACATAAATTTCGTTTTCGGATACAGCGGGCATCTGATTTAATAAGTCCGACTTATTATACGCTATTATGTAGGGCAACTTTTTTTGTTTAAAAAGTTCTATTATTTGGCGGTCGTTATCACAAATACCCTTAACACCGTCTACAACAAGAATGGCAATATCGGTCTGCTCAAGCACCTGTTTTGCCCTCAAAACACGTTGTTTGCCCAAATCGCCCTCATCATCAATACCAGGTGTATCGATAATTACAACAGGACCTAAAGGTAATATCTCCATCGCTTTTTTTACAGGGTCGGTAGTAGTGCCTAAAACGTTGGAAACCAAAGATAATTTTTGTCCCGTAACAGCGTTAACAAGACTTGATTTACCCGCATTACGCATACCGAAAAAGCCAATATGTACCCTTTCGGCAGAAACGGTTTCATTTAAACTCATATCGGTTACCTCCTGTGAAATTTTTTAAAATCTAAAATCTCGTCTGTTTGAATTTTTTATGGCTTCTATGTTTTCTTTTGCGATTTCCTTAACCTTTTCTTTTGGTATTTTTTCAAGTTCGCTTTCAATTAAGTTAAATCCTGTTTTTTGCGTTTTTTCACTTGCATAGTCAACCAGATATTCGCTTAACGTCATAAGAGCGTTAGGGTGACAGCAGTTAAGAATCTGACCGTTTTTGCAAAGCGACATAAATCGGTCGCCTGTTCTGCCTTCACGGTAGCACGCAGTACAAAAAGACGGTATGTGCTTCATTTCCATAAGCCAATTTACAACTTCGTCAAGGGTGCGCTGATCAGAAACGTCAAACTGCTCTGAATCGTGGGGACGCTCTTCTTCGGTGTAGCCGCCTACCGATGTTCGCGATGCGCCGCTGATTTGCGAAATACCGAGTTTTAAGGCGCGGGCGCGCATCTGTTCGCTTTCTCTGGTGGATATTATCATACCCGTATAAGGAACGGCAATACGAATACACGCGATTATCTTTTCAAAAATATCATCGGGAATACCGTTATCAAAAACATCGGGGTCGATATCATCGGCGCGTTTGATACGCGGAACACTGATTGTATGCGGACCGACACCGTGGACCGCCTCTAAATGTTCGGCATGCATAAGCAAACCTGCAAACTCGTACTGATAACCCTCAAGTCCAAATAATACACCGAGTCCCACATCGTCAATGCCGCCCTCCATTGCGCGATCCATTGCCTCGGTATGATAAGCGTAATCGTGTTTAGGACCTGTTGGATGAAGTTGTAAATAACTTTCTTTGTTGTAGGTTTCCTGAAACAGAATATACGTGCCTATTCCTGCATCTTTAAGTTTGCGATAATTTTCTACCGTTGTTGCGGCAATATTTACGTTAACTCGGCGAATAGCGCCGTTTTTGTGCTTAATACTGTAGATTGTTTTTATACACTCAAGAATATATTCGATGGGATTGTTAACAGGGTCCTCGCCTGCTTCAATAGCAAGTCGCTTGTGACCCATATCCTGCAGAGCGATAACCTCGCGTTTTACCTCTTCTTGCGTAAGTTTTTTACGGGCAATGTGTTTGTTTTTAACGTGGTACGGGCAATACACACAGCCGTTTACGCAGTAGTTTGAAAGATAAAGCGGCGCAAACATAACAATACGGTTGCCGTAAAAAGCAAGTTTTATCTCTTCGGCAAGTTTGTACATCTGCTCTACTTTTTCGGGAATATCGCACGCTAACAAAACAGATGCCTCACGGTATGTCAGTCCCGAGCAGTGAACACCGTCACCCACTTTTTTAGGACGCGCTTTTTCGAGCAATGAGTCTATTAAAGCCACGTTGTGTTTATTTTCTTCTGCGTAGCGAATGGTATCAAGTATTTCTTCGTGAGAAATAAATTCTTCTGCTACTAATGATTTTGGATTGTACTTTGCCATATTAATTACCTCTTTTAATATTAAATCTGTTTTGGGTCGCCGCGGTCGGTAACAATTCTGTAACCTATCGCACGCATACGGCTGTCAAGGCACTGTCTGCACTGCGCAGATTCTTCACCAGTACAGATTTTATTGTCGTATAATTCATATTTTTTTCTTACATCCACAGGCGACAGATTTGGCATTACCACGTTTGCACCTGCAAGAATACCCTTTTCACGACCCTTTGGATGAATTGTACCCAACGCGGTTGTTGCGGGTAACAATATATTTGGCTGAATAAGCCTTAATATTGAGAGCAGATACAAAGTCAATTCAAAAGAACCGTTTGGCTCTTTTGCAAAAGGTGTTGCATTGTGTGTTAGAAAAGGACCTATACCGCACATAGACGGCTTAAACTGTTCAATAAACTTTAAATCTTTTGCCAGAGTTTGTGCAGTCTGATAAGGCGACCCTACCATAAAGCCGCAACCTACCTGATAACCTATTTCTTTTAATGTTTCAAGACACTTTATGCGGTTTTCAAACTGCATTTCTTGAGGATGCAATTTTTGGTAGTGTTCGCGGTCTGCAGTTTCGTGACGAAGCAGGTATCGGTCAGCGCCCGCGTCAAACAAAGCCTTGTAACTTTCTTTACTGCGCTCGCCTAAAGAGAGCGTGATTGCGCAATCGGGATAAAGATTTTTTATCTTTTTAATCACAGCGCATAAAACATCATCGGTAAAGTACGGGTCTTCTCCTCCCTGTAACACAAAGGTTCTAAACGATAGCGCATAACCCTCTTTACAACAAGCAAGTATATCCTCTTCGGTAAGACGGTAGCGCGAACAGGATTTGTTATCCCGCCTTATACCACAATAAAGACAGTTGTTTTTGCATATATTGCTTATTTCAATAAGTCCGCGGATGTATACATCTTTTCCGTAGATTTCGCAACGTGCCTTTACTGCCTTTTCGGCGGCGTATTCTGCCGCTTTTTCGGTACGGTTTTCAATCAGGTATGCATACTCTTCTAACGAAAGACTGTGTTGCTGCTGCAAACGGTCTATTAACGAAAAAACATTACTCATTTTTAGTCACAACCTGTGAATATGCAGTTTTTACGCTAACACCGTCAAGTTTTCCTATCTTGCCCGAAAGCGTACTTATAACATCCTGCGGCGCATCTACCGCTACGCTTAATATGCTGACATTACATTTACGATAAGGCAAACCCATTCTGCCGATTATATATTCACTATATTGATGCAGTATAGCGTTTAATGCCTCTACCGAATCGGGATTTTCAACAATTACTGCGATCAAAGCAATTCTCGTTTCCATAATAACCTCTCATTTCATTTTTTTTAAAATAAAAAGACTGCGCACAAAGATGCAGTCTTTTAGATATAAAAACGCTATCGTTTTGTTAATAATTTTCTGCATCTTTCATCTCAATAACAATTTCAATGTTAGATTGTTTAAATTATAACATAATTTTTTTATTAAATCAAGGGTTATTGGTTTTTATTTAACTATGTCGGATTTATTCCATCTGAAATTACCCCAGACACCGTTTACCTCGCTGAAATATATAAATGAGTTAGGATGCTTTCTTGATAGCTTGATTAAATCATTCATCTGACGAAGATTAATTATAGTAACTATAGTTTTTCTACTCTCACCCGTAAACATTCCCGTACCGTCAATTATAGTTGCGCCGTGCTTCAAATTATTAATAATATCCTCTTTAAAAGCCTGTGGGTCATCGGTAATAATATGCGCCTCAACTGCATTGCGCGTCGTTTTTAGCATAGAGTTCATAGCCATATTAAATATCATCATCTGAGCGATAGACATTATAACACTTTCAATATTACCGTATACAAAGAAGGATACACCGATTATTATGTAGCAAAATATTGAAATAAGATTTTCTATATTAAGATACGGTCTTTTTTGCTGAACCACACTTGCAATAATATCCACACCGCCCGAAGAACCACCGATTTTTATCATTATAGCCGTTCTGGCGCCAAGCATTATACCCGAAGCTAAAACCGCAATCCAGGCGTTGTTTTGGGAAATATATTGATAGATATCTATTTTTTCCATTGCGATCAACATAACCGATGAAAACACGGTAAAAATTGTTGTATAGATAACATACTTTTTGCTTATAAAAAACCACGCCATTATAAGCAGAGGTATATTTATAGCAAGTGAAATATAACCCATATTAACGTTAGTAAGCTTTTGTAGCATCATTGCAATACCGTCAATACCGCTTGGTGCAAAGTTAGCAGGATCAACAAATGTATAAAGACCAACCGCCGACAAAACCGATGCTACAATAACCAAAAGTAAATCTATAACTGTTTGAAATTTTTTCATTTTACCACCAAAATCATTATAGCATATAAAATTTGATTTTCAATATAAAATTAATACTTGATTTTTTATTGTTTATCTTATATAATATGCAAGTCAGTTGGAGATGTCGCGTAGCTGGTCGAGCGCGCACGATTGGAAATCGTGTAACTATTAAAAGTAGTTCGAGGGTTCGAATCCCTCCATCTCCGCCAAAACGAAAATCCTGTCGACTTTTGTCGATGGGATTTTTGTTTTGTA